>NZ_CP023450.1 GCF_002355275.1 Rhizorhabdus dicambivorans
ATTCGTATTCGTGCGAACCTGCGCGTTCGCGGTCGAACCGATTGAGAGCAAGCTCATGGCCACAATCGAGAGAAACTTCGTCATACTCGACTCCTTGGAAGAATGTTGAATATTGCCGCTCGATTCTCGAGGGGAAGATCTGGTCTTCGTCGTCAGGACTATGGTCCTTGGTCCAAGCTCGATATACGTAGTGTGCGCAGCCATTAGGCTCGTCGGCGCGGATCTCTACACCTGAATCGGAGCTCGGCGAATTCCACAATGAGGTCAGGGGTTCGCGACCTCATATACCAGAAACACGTCCTCGACGTCGGCCGCGCAAACCAAACGGTCGCCCTGACATTAGAAAAAGGCCGTCAATGTGCGACCGGCGAAATTTTGGAGCAGCAGATGTGGGCTCCGTCTTCCTGGTGCGTATACCCAGGAGATGTGTACGAGCATGGCAATCACGCGCAGGGACCGGGCTGAGGTTTGGAGGACGGTGACTTGAGAAAGCAATCGATCGCGGCGCTCACTGCAATGTTCATCGCGAACGCAGCGACCGCTGCGGCGCCCATTCTGGTGCACCGTGACCCCGGATGCGGATGCTGCCAGAAATGGACTGAGCAGGTCCGCGCGCAGTTCCGGCGCCCTGTAACCATCGTGGATGATCGCTCACGCGCAGCCTTCCAGCGCGCGCGGGGCGTCCCGCAACAGCTGTCCTCCTGCCACACCGCGGTGATCGATGGTCTGGTCTTCGAGGGCCATGTGCCGATCGCCATGAAGCGGCTCCTGGCGCAGCGTCCCCGCGGCGTAAGTGGCCTTGCGGTTTCAGGGATGCCGATCGGCTCGCCCGGCATGGAAGTGACTGGTCAGCGGGCGCAGCCTTATGTCGTGGTTGCGTTCGGACCTTCGGGCCAACGCGTATTCGCTCGCCATTAACGCTAATCTTCATTTGGTTCCCTAAGGGGCTTTTGCTAGAAACAATCTTCGTGAAACGCTTTTTCGCCTCGCTGCTCCTTGTCGGAGCACTGTTGGGTCTCTTCGGAGGCCAGATGGCGGCTGCGCGAAGCGTTCCGATGGCGATGAGCGCGCCCAAGGCGATGGCGATGGATTCGGACTGCATGGCCATGATGGCCAAGCAGCAGCCCGCGCCCGAGAAAAAGCCGTGCAAGGGCCTTACACTCGACTGCATTGCCGCCATGGGGTGCGTTGTTCCATTGGCCGCCGCTGATCTTGCGGGCGATATTGCCACGCCGCGTATTCATGGCGCCCTCGGCTTCTGGCCGACCAACGCCGTCCTGGCCGGGAAGTCCTTCGGTCCTGATCCGGATCCTCCCACGAACCTTGGCTGATTGAACCATTGCTTACGCGCGCTTTCCCGCGCGGCGCCGTGACCTCTTTCAATTCAGACAAGGATATTCGTGATGAACAAGAAGATGATTCTGGCTGCTATGGCGGCCGCCCTGAGCGTCGCCGCCCCTGCTTGGGCGGATGCCTCGCATAGCTCGACCCAAGGCCATTATGAATGGCGATCGGTGCCGCAATACGGCCCGCGTGCGACCGGCCCGGTCCGGCAGCGCGTCTGGGTCGCGGATCATGCCCAGATGGCGAACTGCGACTGCGACATGATGAAGATGAGCGCGGATGAATGCATGGGCATGATGCATCACGGCCGCGACAAGCCTACAGCCGGCTAAGCTCGGGTCCCGGCCGTCAGATCAGAAAAGCAGGGCCAGGCGCGCGGCGCCGGCGCGGGACATCAAGCCCCCGCGTCGGCGCCGTGTTGGCAGCCTTGTGATCCGCGCCGGGAACCCCCGAACGGGAGATGTTCATGCGCACCCTTTTCCTCGCCGTGCCGCTATTGGCGCTACCGACTCCAGCCCTCGCCGGGCCGCTCCGCTTCGAGGAGGCGCTTGCGCGAGCGGAGGCGCAAGCTCCGTCGCTCCGTGCCAAGGGGTTGGAGGTCGATGCGCGCCGCTCCGCACTGCCGGCGCAGGGCAGCTCCCCGATCCCAAGCTCGGGCTCGGTATCGACAATTTCCCCGTATCGGGCCCGCCAGCTGGGAGCTTCGTCGAAGACAGCATGACGATGGCGCGAGTGGGTATCTCTCAGGATGTTCCCAACGCCGCCAAGCGCCATGCTCGGACGAGCCGGGCGCGAACCGATGTCGAAGCTGCCGAGGCGACACTTTTGTCCGAACGCCGCCGCGTCGAGGTCGCAACCGCGCTGGCATGGATCGATCTCGCCTATGCGGAACGGCGTCTTGCCGCTCTCGACGGCATACTTTCCAAGCTCGCCCCCTTCCCTCCGCGGCAAAGAGCGGCGTCGCCTCCGGCACCGCGCGCCCCGCACAGACGCTGCAGGTGCGGCAAGCACTCGCGGTGCTGGAAGACCGCCGGAGCGAGCTCGCCGCCGCAGTGGCGCGCCAACGCGCGATCCTCTCGCGCTGGACCGGCGAGCCCGCGCCTGAGGTGGTCGGTAATATCCCTGCGCTTACTATCGACGCCGCAGCCCTGCGCGCCGCCATAACCACCCACCCGATCTCGGCGCCGCCGGTGCCCGGGTCGCCCAGGCCGAGGCGGACGTCGGGATCGCCCGGGCCGACAAGCGCCCCGACTGGGGCTTCGACGTCGCCTATCAGCGCCGGGCGGATCGCTATGGTGACATGGTTTCGGCCGGCGTCACTGTCAGCCTGCCGCTTTTTGCCAAACGGCGGCAGGACCCGATGATCGCCGCCAGCGCGGCGACCGCCGCTGCGGCGCTTGCCGAGCAGGAAGACATGCGCCGGTCCCTTCTCGCCGATCTCGAAGCCGGCCTTGCCGACCATGCCATGCACCATGAGCAGTGGATGCGCGCCCGCGACACGCTGCTGCCGCTCGCGCGTAGCCGCGCGAACCTCGAGACCGCGAGCTATGCCGCCGGACGCGCCGGGCTGCTCGACGTGATCGAGGCCCAGACCATGCTCGCCGACAGCGAGCTGCAATTGCTCGACAGGGAGGCCGAATTCGCGCGCGATGCCGTGCGGCTCGTCCTCACCTTTGGGGGGAACAGCCAATGAAATTCGACATGACCTCGCGCGCGCAGCTTGGCACGGCGGCCGCGGCGCTCGCACTGGCGGCGGGAGCCCTCGGCTATGGCCTGGCGACTTGGCGCCATGAAGATCCACCGGCCGCAACGGCGCAGGGCGGGCGCAAGATCCTCTACTGGTACGACCCGATGGTCCCGAGCCAGCATTTCGACAAGCCGGGCAAGTCGCCGTTCATGGATATGGAGCTTGTACCCAAATATGCCGACGAGGCAGCGAGTGGCGAGACCGGCGTGGCGATCGATCCGGCGCGCACCCAATCGCTTGGCCTGCGCATCGCGGAAGCGGGACCGGGACACTGGGATCGAGCCTCACGGCGACCGGTACGATCGAGTTCAACGAGCGCGACGTCGCCATCGTCCAGGCGCGAACCGGTGGCTTCGTCCAACGGGTCTACGCGCGCGCGCCCGGCGATGTGATCGGGGCAGGCGCACCGCTCGCCGATATCCTGGTGCCGGAATGGGCGGGCGCGCAGGCGGAATATCTGGCCGTGCGAAGGATCGGCGATGCAGGCCTCGCTCACGCGGCCCGTCAGCGCCTCCTGCTGCTCGGCATGCCTGCGGGTACGGTCGCAGCAGTCGAGCGGAGCGGGCGACCGCATAATGTGGTGACGATCTCGGCGCCAACCGGCGGCACCATCAAGACGCTCGGCGTCCGGGCCGGGATGACGGTCGCGAGCGGCCAGACACTCGCAGAGGTGAACGGGCTGGGTACGGTGTGGCTGAATGCCGCAGTGCCGGAGGCGATGGCCGGGAGGCTCCGGCCGGGGCAGAGCGCGACCGCGACCCTCGCCGCCTATCCCGGCGAACGCTTCATGGGCCGGATTGCCGCGATTCTCCCAAGCGTCGCCGCCGAAAGCCGGACGCTCACCGTGCGGATCGAACTTCCCAATCGAGCCGGGCGCCTGCGCCCCGGCATGTTCGCCTCGGTCGATCTCGGCCGCGCTGCCCGCTCGGCGCTGCTCGTGCCCTCGGAAGCCATCATCCGCACCGGCAAGCGCGCGCTCGTCATGCTGGCGCTGCCGCAAGGGCGCTACCGCCCTGCCGAGGTGCAGACCGGTGCAGAAGCAGGAGGCCAGACCGAAATCCTTGCCGGCCTTGCCGAGGGGGAGAAGATTGTCGCTTCCGGCCAGTTCCTGATCGATTCCGAGGCCAACCTCTCCGGCATCGAAGCGCGCCCGATCAGTGGGCCAGCCGCCACGCCGCGAGCAGAAGCACCTTCGACCGGCGCCTATCGTACGAACGGCGGATCGAGAGCATATCAGGCGATCGGATCACCCTCAGCCACGCGGCCGTCCCCGCGCTCAAATGGCCCGCCATGACGATGACGTTCAAGCTGGGGAGCCCGGCGCTCGCGCGGGGGTTCAAAAAGGGCGACCGCGTCGTCTTCGGCTTCGACCAAGCGGCGGAAGGCCCTGTCGTTCGCACGCTGAGCCGCGAGGCTGCGCGATGATCGGCCGTCTCATCGACTGGTCGGCGACAACCGCCTGTTCGTGGTGCTCGGAGCGCTGGCGCTTGTCCTCGGCGGACTGCTTGCGCTGCGCAGCACGCCGATCGACGCCCTGCCCGACCTCAGCGACACCCAGGTCATCATCCGCACGAGCTATCCGGGCCAGGCTCCGCAGGTCGTCGAAAACCAGATCACCTACCCGCTCGCGACGACGATGCTGTCGGTGCCGGGCGCGAATACCGTGCGCGGCTATTCCTTCTTCGGGGACAGCTTCGTCTATGTGATCTTCGCCGATGGGACCGACCTTTATTGGGCGCGCTCGCGCGTCCTTGAATATCTCAACCAGGTGCAAGGGCGATTGCCGGAGACGGCGAGAAGCGCGATCGGTCCCGACGCGACCGGCGTGGGCTGGGTCTATCAATATGCGCTGGTCGATCGCACCGGCGGACACGACCTCGCCAGCTCCGATCATTGCAGGACTGGTTCCTGCGCTATGAGCTCAAGAGCCTGCCGGGAGTGGCGAAGTTGCCAGCATCGGCGGCATGGTCAAGCAGTATCAGGTCGTGCTCGATCCGGTGAAGCTCGCCGGATACGGCATCACGCACGCGCAGGCCGTCGAGGCGATCGGGCAGGCCAACCAGGAAACCGGCGGCTCGGTCCTCGAACTCGGCGAGGCCGAATATATGGTGCGCGCTTCGGGCTATCTGCAGTCGCTCGACGACTTCCGCGCCATAACCGCTGCGCACCGCGGCAGGCGGCGTGCCGGTCACGCTCGGCGACGTCGCGAACCATCCAGCTTGGCCCCGAAATGCGCCGCGGCATCGCCGAACTCGACGGCGACGGCGAAGTGGCTGGCGGCGTCGTCATTCTGCGCTCGGGATCGGATGCCCGCGCGACCATCCAGGCGGTGCGCGACAAGCTCGAGATTCTCAAGAAGAGTTTGCCCCGCGGGGTCGCGATCGTACCCACCTATGATCGTTCGCAGCTCATCGACGCATCGATCGAGAACCTCACGCACAAGCTCGCCGAAGAGTTTGTCGTCGTGGCGATCGTCTGCGCCCTGTTCCTCTGGCATGTGCGCTCGGCCCTAGTCGCCATCGTCACGCTGCCGCTCGGCGTCCTGGCGGCCTTCATCGTGATGCACTCCAGGGTCAACGCCAACATCATGTCACTGGGCGGCATTGCGATCGCGATCGGCGCCATGGTCGATGCCGCGATCGTGATGATAGAGAATGCCCACAAACGGATCGAGCAGTGGGAGCATGATATCCGGGCGAAGAGCTGGCTGGGGCGGCGCGCTGGAACCGTCATCACCGACGCAGCGCGCGAGGTGGGTCCCGCGCTCTTCTTCTCGCTCCTCATCATTACGCTCTCTTTCGTCCGGTCTTCACGCTTGAGGCCCAGGAGGGTCGCCTTTTCGCGCCGCTCGCCTTCACCAAGACCTACACTATGGCGGCGGCGGCAATCCTCTCGGTGACGCTCGTGCCGGTGCTGATGGGCTGGCTCATCCGGGCAAGATCCCTCCGAACAGCCAATCCCGTCAACCGCGCGCTGACGAGGCTATCGCCCCGCCATCGACTGGGTGCTGAAACGCCCAAGGGACCCTCGTCATCGCCGGGCTCATCTTCCTGACGACCGCATGGCCGCTGTCGCGGCTCGGCGGCGAGTTCCTGCCTGCCATGAACGAGGGCGATCTTCTCTACATGCCCTCCGCTTTGCCCGGCCTGTCGGCGCCAAGGCATCGGAGCTCCTCCAGCAGACGGACCGCATGATCAAGTCGGTCCCGAGGTGCAGAGCGTGTTCGGAAGGCCGGACGCGCGGAAAGCGCGACCGACCCTGCCCGCTCGAAATGTTCGAGACGACGATCCGCTTTAAGCCGCGTGACCAATGGCGGCCGGGCATGACCCCCGACAAACTGATCGAGGAGCTCGACCGCACCGTGAAAGTGCCGGGGCTCGCCAATATCTGGGTGCCGCCCATCCGCAACCGGATCGACATGCTGGCGACCGGCATCAAGAGCCCGATCGGGGTCAAGGTGTCCGGTTCGGACCTCGCCGCCATCGACCATGTCGCGCGCGAGGTGGAACGGGTCGCGAAAGGCGTGCCCGGCGTCAGCTCCGCGCTCGCCGAGCGGCTGACCGGCGGGCGCTACATCGATGTCCGGATCGACCGGATGGCTGCCGCGCGCTACGGGCTCAATATCGCCGACGTCCAGGCGATCGTCGCCGGCGCGATCGGCGGCGAGAATGTCGGTCAGACCGTCGAGGGGCTGGCGCGCTATCCGATCAATGTCCGCTATCCGCGCGAGCTACGCGACAGCCCGGACGCACTGCGTGCCCTTCCGGTGCTCACGCCGTCGGGTCAACAGATCACGCTCGGCAGCGTCGCCCAGATCGCGATCAGCGACGGACCGCCGATGCTGAAGACTGAGAACGGCCGCCCATCGACCTGGGTCTATGTCGACGTTCGAGACGCGATCTCGCCTCGGTCGTCGAGGATCTGCAGAATGCGGTGGCACGCGAGGTCAAGCTCTCGCCCGGCGTCAGCCTCGCCTATTCGGGCCAGTTCGAATATCTCGCCCGCGCCATCGACCGGCTCAAGATCGTCGTACCAGCAACGCTCGCGATCATCTTCCTCCTGCTTTACCTCATCTTCCGGCGGCTCGACGAGGCGGTGCTCATCATGGGCACGCTGCCCTTCGCGCTCACCGGCGGTTTCTGGATCCTCTACCTGCTCGGCTACCACCAGTCGGTCGCGACCGGCGTCGGCTTCATCGCGCTTGCCGGCGTCGCCGCCGAGTTCGGCGTTGTGATGCTGATCTACCTGAAGGATGCCCTCCAGGCGCGGGGCGAGCAGCCCTCGCGGGAGGATATTGCCGAGGCGGTCCGCGAAGGCGCGCTGCTCAGGGTCCGGCCCAAGGCGATGACGGTCGCCGTCATCATTGCTGGCCTCCTTCCGATCCTGGTCGGATCTGGCGCGGGCTCGGAAGTCATGAGCCGTATCGCGGCGCCCATGGTCGGCGGATGCTGACCGCACCGCTCCTCTCCATGTTCGTCATCCCCGCCGCCTATCTGCTTCTGAGGCGGGGATCCCTTCACACCAAACCATGAAGCACCACGAAAGGAGACTATGATGAAATTGCATGCACTGACCGTTCTCGGCCTCACCGCCGCGCTCGCCGCCTGCGGCTCCAAGACCGAGTCCAACGAGACGGCCGCCACGAACACGGCGTCGCCTGCGGCTACGGAAACCAATGCGATGGCGGACGACATGGGCAAAATGGAGATGTCGCCTACCGCCAAGATGGCCAAGGGCACCGGCAAGGTGACAGCCGTCGACAAGAGCGCCGGGACCATCACGCTCGACCATGGCCCGATCACCGAGGCGAACTGGCCGGCGATGACGATGGCGTTCAAGGCAGCGCCAACCCTGATCGACAGCGTGAAGGTGGGCGATCAGGTGAATTTCGAGCTGAAGCTCGACGGCAATGCCGGCGAAGTGACGGCCATCGAGAAAAAGTAGACCGTCGCTGAACTTTCGGGAGGCACCGAGGAGCACCTCCCGAAGAGTTCCGGCAAGTTGGAACAGGCAATGTTCGCCGATCCATGATCGACGGCGAGGGCAAGTTAGCCCTCGCCATCACTTCATCAGCAGACATCGCGCCCATCGACCCAAACGCGGACCGGTCCCTGCATGGGCGCACGCGGACCATATTGCGGCCGCATCCGCCACACATAACGGCCGGTCTCGCCAGTGTAGGCTGGATCGCATTCCGGTCCGCCTTTGCCTGTCCACTGTTTGCGCTCGTCGCCGACCTTCTTGCAGACCCGCGCACTCAGCGGCGCACGCGGACCAGGTGCCTGGGGTTGCCACTCGCATTTGATGGTCGCCGGTTTCTCGACATCTGCTTGTGCCCATACCGGGACAGGGACGCCGACGAGTGTCGTGAATGCGGCCACCGCAGCGCCGAATATCAAGGTCTTCATGATTCCTCTCCTTGGACTGATAGTGCCTTGGACGAACTGGCGCCGAAGCACTGGACAGCGCACCGCGCAGTCCAGTGCTGGGAAGGGTTCGCCTGGCGAATTATCAGGCCAAGGAGTTGGGTGGATGTTGTTCGGGCTGGGTCGATCGTCCCTCTATGGACGAGGTTGACGGCCATGCCAGAGAGCCGGCGTCGATCATCGTTTCTGCCACTACGGGCTGTCCAACATGGAGCATGAACGGCATCGCACAGCAGAGGCCAGCAACGCACGCGAGCGTCATCCGGTCACAGGGAACCGATTTGTCGCTATCGCCCTGCATCATGCCGACGCAATCCATCGGCATGGTCGCCGGAGCCATTGCCTCGATAGCCGCCGTGGCGGGGCTTGCAGCAATCGCCACCGTCTGCCCGAAGAGCCCAAGCAAGGCGGCTATGACCAGCACGATTTTCAGTGCTCGCCTCATATGAATATTGTCTGCTTCTCGTCGCCCTGCGTCAAGCGCTGACGGCCTGCTGTCCTCGGTGAATGAAAGGGTTCGCGCCGCGTTGCGAGATGCTGGGGGTAGCTCAAGCTGCCCGCGGGTTGGGTTCGATCCCGTTCGTGCAACGACCCGGCAGATTAGGACCTATGCACATTTAAGCGAGGTTTCGCATTTCCTGTTGTCGTCACGCATCGAGCACAGGCGGCGCATGGGAATCGAAGCTTCAGCGAATGTGGGTCGCCCACATATCGCCGTTGGGTATCTCACGGCGCATAATAGAGCTTGGACGCCAAGGAGAGAAACGATGCCTGCCAACTGCATGGAGATGATGAGCGGTGGTAGCAGACTGATGATGATCGGGATGGGCCTCATATGGCTGCTGGTCATTGTCGTGCTTTTGCTCACGACTGCGGCTCTTGTAAAATATCTGCGATCGGGGCCGCGCTAGCCTCAAGTCGCCGATGACCCCGAAAGCGACCGAAAAAGAATGAGGCCGATCGCCCAGCCATAGGCGCCGATGGTCGGAACAACCGTCGTCACGACACCGAATGCCCGTGCACCGGCGCCATGGGGATACCCGCGCAGAAAAGTGAACCGTCCGATCGCAAAGAGGAAGACGGCGCCAGGTATCAGCGCGAGCAACGGGCCGCTGATCAAGGTTGCAAGCGCCAGATGAGCGCCAACGGCGGCCACCGCCTGTTCGAGCGTGTTCTGAAGGAAGGCGACCTGGACAGCAATCGCCGGACTCGGCGGAGCAAAGGCGGAGCCGGGATTGTCGATGGCAGAATGAAAGCGTCCCCTCGACACCATCCTGACTCCGATAATGATCCAGATCAGAACGAAGAGGTCTGCCTGAAGCGCGAAGGCAAGGCGTTGGGCAAGACCGGTCGGGAAAGCCATCAAGCGCGGCAGCAGGAGGTAGCTTCCGGCAAGTACAAGCACGCAGAAGACGATGGCCACCGCGGCCCGCCGGATGATTTTGCGCTGCTCGGCCTCTAAGTCCGTCACCTTCTCCATGGATCAGGCCTCGACCGATAGTTCCGCGCCGGCAATTGCTTCGATCACGCGGCAATCGCCCGCGCGACCGCCCTCGCAGGAAACAGCGACCTCCGCGAGCGCATCGCGCAGCGTCTCAAGCTGTGCGATGCGCATTTCGATATCCCGTAGATGGCGGCGTGCAATTGCCGCCGCCTCGGCGCAGTCGCGTTCCGGCTCGTCGGCGAGCGCAAGGAGCGAGCGGATCTCCTCGACTGAGAAGCCAAGGCCACGGCCATGTCGGATGAAGGCAAGGCGGCGCACGTCCGCGGCGCCATAGGTGCGCCGTCCCGAGGCGGTCCGCAGGGCGCGCGGGAGGAGACCAATATCCTCATAGAAGCGGATCGTGTTGACCTTGGTTCCGGTCCGCCTCGCCAGATCACCGATTGCCAGCAGCTTGGTCATGCCTCTTGATCCTCCAGTTACTGGAGATTGTATAGCTTATCCATGTCCAAACCCGAAAAAACAGTCTCAGCCGATGAGCGCTTCACGCCCGCGCTCGGGCGAGCCGGACTGACCGGCGCCTATGATTTCGCCATCAGGCTGCTAACGCGCGAGCGGCTGTGGCGAACCGCGCTCCTTGGGCAAGTGGCGCCGCGCAACGGCGAGACTATCCTCGATGTCGGCTGCGGCACGGGCAGCTTTGCGCTTCTGATGAAAGGTCGGGCTCCGGATGCCCGGATCATAGGGCTCGACCCTGATGCGGACGTTCTTCATCGCGCCGAAGCCAAGGCGAGAAGGGCAGGCGTGGAGATTGAGTGGCGCCAAGGCTTTGCAAGCGATGCGGCAACCTTGGGCGCACGCTTCGACAAGACCGTCTCGAGCCTCGTCTTTCATCAGGTTCCCTTGGCTGGAAAGCGAAGCGGGATTGCAGCGATGGCCGCAGCGCTGAAGCCCGGCGGGGAACTTCACATCGCTGACTATGCGGCGCAAACATCGCCACTGATGCGCTCGCTGTTCCGGCTGACCGTGCAGCGTCTCGATGGTTTCGCCGATACCCAGCCCAATGCCGAGGGCGCGATCGAGGCCATTCTTGCCGATTTGGCAGGCGGACCGGTAGCCCCCCTGCGAGCGATCCCGACGCTCACCGGCGCGATCAGCTTGTTCCTCCTCCAGGCTCCCAAAAACCTATAACGCGAACCATTTGCAGAAATGCTTGCTTCTACAGTTACTGGAGGTTGTAGAAGCAGCACATGGCAGATTCGGATGAAGCAAGCGGCTGTGGCTGCACTGGGGACAGCGCGCGCGCGGAGAAGGATCCGGCCTACCGGCGTGCGCTCTGGATCGTCGTGCTCCTCAATCTCGGCTTCGGCGCATGCGAGATCGTCGGCGGCTTTATCGCCGACAGCCAGGCGCTCAAGGCCGACTCGCTCGATTTCATCGGCGACGGGACGATCACGCTGGTAGGCCTCATCGCGCTCGGCTGGACCGCCGCAGCGCGCGCCCGGGTCGCGCTTGTGCAGGGCATATTCCTGTTGACGCTGGGGCTTGGCGTGATCGGCGTCGCTCTTTGGCGTGCCTTGACCGCGGTCCCGCCCGAGGCCGATCTGATGGGCGCTCTCGGCGTCGTAGCACTCATCGTGAACGTGACCTCGGCATTCGTACTCTCGCGGTTTCGCGAAGGCGATGCAAATGTGCGAGCGGTCTGGCTGTTCAGCCGCAACGATGCGCTCGCCAATGTCGCGGTCATTGTGGCTGCTGGGCTTGTCGCGTGGACGGACAGCGCCTGGCCCGACCTTGCGGTTGCCTCGGTAATCGCGGTCCTCTTCCTTCACTCCGCCTATGAAATCCTCCGCGGCGCGCGTACCGAGCTGCGCGAGTTGACGCAGACGGCTTGATCTTTGGAGTTCACTGCGTGGTCCTGCTTTTCCGTCTTCGCCTGTTCACTCTTCTTCTTGCAGCGCTGGGCGGCATCATGCTCTCTCCGGTAGCTGCGCGAGCGCAAGGCGGCGAGGTTCAGACCATTTGGCGGCTTCTCGACTATGTGGCTGTCGACTATGCCGGAGCAGTGTCGGGCGGCCGCGTCACGAGCACGAATGAATATGCTGAGATGACCGAATTCTCGGCGACGATCCGGACCGGCATCGCGGCCCTTCCTTCGAAGCCCGGACGGGCCAGGCTGATCGGCGAGGCCCAGGGGCTTGAGGCCGCCATCGCTTCAAAGGCAGCGCCGGAAGTGGTGGCGCAGAAGGCGCGAGCCTTGGCGAGTGATCTGCTGGCCGCCTATCCGGTGCCACTTGCGCCCGCCAAGGCGCCCGATCCTGCACGCGGCAGGGCGCTCTACGCCGAGAATTGCGCGAGCTGCCACGGCGCCAAGGGCGACGGCCGCGGTCCGCAGGCGGTTGGAATGGATCCGCCGCCGATCGCCTTCACCGACGCTGAGCGTGCGCGCAAACGCAGCCTGTTCGCGCTCTATCAGGTGATCGATCAAGGGCTCGACGGCACGGCCATGCAGAGCTTTTCGCATCTGCCATCGGAAGACCGCTGGGCGCTTGCAGCCTATGTCGGTGGTTTCGCGTTCAAGGACGCGGCGGCGGGCGAGCGCATGTGGAAGAGCAACGCCGCCCTGCGCCAGCGTTTCCCCGATCTCCAGGCCTTCACCAGCATGACGCCGGAGGAACTCGGCCGCGCTATAGGGCAGAATAAGGCGGATGCCGTCGTCGCTTACCTGCGCATGAACCCGCAGGCACTCAGCATGCCGACACCCGCATCGCTCGCGGTCGCACGCGAGAAGCTTTCACAAAGCCTCACCGCCTATCGCGCGGGCGACAGGCGCAACGCCGAGCGGCTTGCACTCTCGGCCTATCTCGATGGGTTCGAGCCGGTGGAGCCGATCCTCACTGCCCGCGACGCGACACTGATGGCGCGCATCGAGGGCGCGATGGGGGAATTCCGGACCGCGATCGGTCGCGGTGAGCCGGCAGAGGTACTCGCCGACAAGGTCGCCGTGATCGAGGGTCTGTTCGCAGACGCAGAGACCGTGCTGTCGCCCGATGCGGCGAGCGACGTCTCGACCTTCATCGGCGCACTCACCATTTTGCTGCGCGAAGGGCTCGAGGCGCTGCTGATCGTCGTCGCGATGATCGCCTTCCTCCGCAAGGCCGACCGGCCGGAAGTTCTGCCCTTTGTTCATGGCGGCTGGATCGCCGCGCTCGTTGCGGGCGGCGCGACCTGGGCGGTTGCGACCTATGCGATCTCGATCAGCGGCGCGAGCCGCGAACTGACCGAAGGGTTCGGCTCACTCTTCGCGGCGGTGGTGCTGGTCTCTGTGGGCATCTGGATGCACGGCAAGTCGCATGCCGAAAGCTGGCAACGCTATATCCGCGAAGCGCTCGGCAAGGCGTTGTCGCGACGCTCGGCCTGGTTCCTGTTCGGACTCGCCTTTCTCGTCGTCTATCGAGAGGCGTTCGAGACGATCCTGTTCTTCGCGGCGCTGGCGGCGCAAGGGCGCGGCGGCGTCATCGCGGCAGGTGCTGCAACCGCGGTCGCGGCGCTCGCCGTGGTTGCCTGGGCAATGCTGCGTTACAGCCGCGTGCTGCCGATCGGGAAATTCTTCGCCTACAGCTCGGTGCTCGTCGCCATCCTGGCAGTGGTGCTCGCCGGCAAGGGCACGGCCGCGCTCCAGGAGGCCGGGCTCATCGACATCACGCCGGTCGCGCATGTGCCGAGGTTGTCGATGCTCGGCATCTTCCCCTCATTGCAACCGCTGCTGCTCCAACTTCTCGCGCTCGCGATCCTGTGTGTTGGATTCTGGTATAATGGTCGAAGGCATGCGACAGGCACCGCCGCGGCCGAGTAGAAGCGTCCTGTGATGGCACCGCGTCGCTCAGCTAGCGTCCGCAGAAAGCGTCTCGATCAATGGGCATCCGGCATGCTCGCCTGCATCACAAGCGCGCACGACTTCATGAAGAACCTCTTCCATCCGCCGCAGATCGAAGAGCCGTGCGCGCACGCTTGCGAGATGCGCGGCGGCGATACCGCGCGCATCCGCGCATGACACCTCACCTGCAGCGGCAATCCCGATCAGTGCGCGGATCTCTTCAAGCGTAAAGCCGAGCTCGCGCGCACGGCGGATGAAGCGCAGCCGCCTGACATCGTCAGCATCATAGCTGCGATAGCGGCCCCGCCGGCTCGCCCTTGGCGTAAGGCCGATTCGCTCATAATAGCGGATCGTCTCGATGTTGCAGCCAGCCTGGCGCGACAGTTCCCCAATCGCGATCATCTCTCCGCTCACACGTGCCTTCCGAAAATAATGGCTTGAGTCTGTAGCTACTACAGACGGTATGACCTCCTCATGACAGATTCAAGGAGTCGTTGATGCGGACCGGTTCACGAGGCGGAGCGCGAACAAGTGGAGCGGTCCTGTTGACGCTCGGAGGCGTTACGGCCGCCTTTGGCGTGGCTGCTTGCTGCGCCTTGCCTTTCCTGTTCACGACTGTGGGGATCAGTGCCGCCTGGTTCGGCGGGATTGCGACGACGGCGGCCCCTTATCGCGATCTTCTGTTGTGGCTGAGCGCGCTCAGCCTTGCCGGAGGCACGCTCCTGCTCTGGCGGATGCAACGTTCTACCGCCACTTGTGATTCAGAACGTGCCTGCACCCCGGTGTGGCTGCGCTTGATCCTCTTCATCGGGCTGCTCACCGGCGCGGCCCTGCTTTGGCTCGGCTATTCCTATGTCTGAGCAGGCGCCTCAGCTCGAATCGACGCTCACCTGTCCGCACTGCAACTTCGTGAAAACAGAGATCATGCCGACCAACGCATGCCAATATTTCTACGACTGCGCCGGTTGCGGTGCGGTCCTCCGGCCGAAGCATGGTGATTGCTGCGTCTTCTGTTCATTCGGCAGCATTCCTTGCCCACCGATCCAGCTTGAAGGCAGAAGCGCGGCCAGCTGTGGTGATGCGACAGCGCCGTTCTCCCATATTTGAGAGGTGGCGCCGCCTTTCTTGGACCGTTTGGCGGCTGAGTTACGCTCATCCGGTTGTCGTTCATGCCGCCGTTCTGGTCATCAGAGCAGGGATCATGCCCCCTCCGAATCTGGAGCGCCCATCCGCCGGTGGGGCACTACCGCAGCTTGCTTGAATAGCGAGCCGCATATCTAATTTGCCAGAAGCCAGTTCACATCGGTCCTCAGCAATTCCTCGGTGGCGCCACCGACTATCCGCTCTTTCCACCGGCCTTGCGCCCGAGCGCCCGCCACCAGCAGGCCATAGCCGTCGCGCCGGGCAATCTCAGTCATCGATGCAGCCGCACCTTTGCCATTGTCGGGAACATGGTCGTGTTGTGCGTTCATATCGCGGGCGCAAAGATAACGCTGCACGGCGCTGAGGCACTCCGATGACGCTTCGTCGCCCACGCCTACGATGAGGATGGTTTCGGCCCGCCGCAGGATGGGTAGGGCTGCCCGCAAGGCGCAACGCGACTCCCGGCAATCCTTCCAACCGATCAGCACGCGTCGAAAGGCCTCTCGCGAGGTTGCAGCACCCAAGCGAAGAATGGGCGTGCCTGTGGCGGCAGCGAGATCGACGGGATCGGCCTGCGCCACCTCGCTCTCCCTCGGCAAACTCATGATGATGAGGTCGGCCAGCAAGCCGTGCTCGCGCAGGACGACGGCAGGATCAGCAATGCTGTCGCACCAATCGGTCGTGACTGAGGAGCCTTGCGTCAAGCGATCGAATGTTGCTCGCGAAGTCGCGATCGCTTGACGCATTTCTTCTTCCCGAGCCATCGATTGAAGAGGACCGCGGACGAGGGCATCAGCGAAGGACATGCCCGTAGGCCATGCTGGGCAAACGGCCACGAGGGAGCCCTTGTGCTCGTTGGCAATTTGCAATGCCGCCTCGAGACGTTGCTCGAGGGGGCCATCAGGGGTTGCGTCCACGACGAGGCTGCGCAGTATCTCCGGGGTCATTTTCTTCCCTCCTTTTCTCGGCTGAGATTGGTTTTACTGATAACAGCGTTCGATCGCTCTGCTGGTTGCAGAATGGCTTTGCCGATGCTTTTCCAGTAGACCAAAATTGGCCGCGACCTTCTCCACATCTATGTTGCAGAATGACTATTCTGACCTTGGCGAAGTCATGCGCGATATTGGCATGATTCGATGTCCGCGTTCGACAACTAGCTGTCGACTAATAAATGCATGATATACCAGCACATCAAGCCAAAATCAGCAAATGAATCCTTTTCTGAATTGGTTGGCGTGCTATAGGGCGCCCGCCATGGGACGCTTCCTCGCTTTGATCCTGACGTGCCTCGTCTCGCTGTCGCTGACCGCGGGCACGGCTGCGCGCGCGGCCGAACCCATTAGATGCGTGGGTTCAGATGCTGCGGCGCACCTCGGCTATGTCGATGACGTTCGCGAGCAAGTTCCGTCTGAAGATGACAAGGCGGCAGCGCACCATCACGGTAGCTGCCAGGGTGAACAAGTAGGCGAGCCCGAGAAGGAAGGATTCGCCACCCAAGCGCATCTGCGCACAGCGCCGCCCTTGCTTCCGAATGCGAAGGCTCGCGTCTCGAGCGCGCCCGATCCAAATCACCGACCTCCAAAGGCATGACGATTCCAGCCTAGTCCCATCCGTGGGACTCCCCCGGAATTATCAGGAGTCTTTCGATCATGCACCGATTGCTCGCGGCCTTGCTGGCCGCGACCGCTTGCGCGAGCATCGCGCAGGCCCAAACCGCGTCGCCGGTTGATACCGGAGCCGCTCAGCCCCAAAGCACGTCGCCCGCCTTAATAGGCCCATCTTTCACAGTCGATCGCGCTCTCGAACTTGCCGGCGTCGTTTCGCCGTCGCTCGAAGCCGCCACGGCGGACATTCGCGCTGCCGAAGCGGGACGGCGCGTCGCGGGGCTCCGGCCCAATCCAAGCGTCATGGTCGAAGCTGAAAATGTCGCTGGTTCCGGCCCGTACCGTGGCACGCAGAGCCTCGAAGCGACCACATCGCTTACGCTGCCGATCGAACTCGGCGGCAAGCGATCGGCTCGGATCGCCGTCGCGGACGCTCGAACCGACCGGGCCACCATACAGGCCACGATCGCACAAGCCGATCTCCGGCTGAACGTCATTCGCGCCTACGCGGAGGCCGCCTCGGCGGAACGTCGGCTCATTACCGCCCGCGATCAGGCCCGTATCGCAAATGAAACCCTGCGCGCCGCGCAGGTCCGCGTGCAGGCGGGCCGCGCGTCGCCGATCGAGGCAGAGCGAGCGAACGTAGCACGGGTCAATGCCGACGCTGCGCTAACGCGGGAAGAACGGGCTGTCGAAGTCGCGCGGTTCACCCTGTCGCGAATTATCGGCCAACCCATCGCGGGGCCGCTCGACACGGACTGGTTCTCCCGCGCGCCCGCGACCTATGGCCCCCTCCGGCCAATAGACAGCACGGGCACGCTCATGATGGCGGCGGCCAATGCCGACTTCGCTATCGCCGACGCCGGCGTGCGCCTCGCGCGCTCGCAGCGCGTTCCCGACCTGACGCTTGGGGCCGGCGCGCGCCGGCTCGAACAGACCAATGACACGGCGGCGATTTTCAGCCTGTCGATCCCGATCCCGATGTTCAACAACGGCCGGGCGGCGTTGAGCCAAGCCACCGCCGAACGGCAGAGCGCGGACGCGCGGCGACGCCTCACGGCACTCGATGTGGACCAGGCCATTGCGCGCGCCCAAGCCGATGCCGCCAACGCCGCCACAAATGCGGCGGCGGCCAGTGGACCCGCGCTCGCGGCGGCCGAAGAAGCCGCCCGCATCGCCCGCATCGGCTATCGCGAGGGCAAGTTCGGCCAGCTCGATCTACTCGATGCCGAACGCACGCTCGCCCAGACACGGGCGGCTGCGATCGACGCGCTGCTCTCCTACCACATCGCCCAGGCGCAGCTTGAGCGGCTTACCGCCCGCGCGCCGATCACACAGGGGGAATGACAAATGAAAACCCGTACCATGGCGATCTTGCCGCTCACGCTGGCCGCACTCCTGATGGCCGGATGTTCCGGCGGCGAGAAGGCGGCGGACGACGCGCAGAACGCCACCACGGCCAAAAATGGCGCGGCATCCGAAGAGGGAGGTCATGCCGACGAAGAAGGCGAAATCGACCTTAGCGCCGATCAGATTCGCAAAGCCGGTGTCGAGCTGGTCCGCGTGATCCGCAGCGGTGGGGGTGCGTTGACCCTCCCCGCAACGATCGAAGGCGACCCCCAAGGTATGCAGGTCGTGTCCGCCGCGATCGGCGGGCGTGTCGTCTCGCTCACGCGCAACCTCGGCCAGTCCGTCGGACGCGGGCAGACGCTCGCTGTCATCGAAAGCCGTGAAGCGGCATCGCTCAACGCCGAAATTGAGGCCGCGCGGGCCAGACTGGCGCTCGCCGAGAGCAATCTCCGTCGCGAACAGCGTCTGTTCAACGAGCGTGTGTCGCCCGAACAGGATCTGATTGCGGCCCGCACGGCAGCCACAGAAGCACGCATCGCGCTGCGTCTCGCGCAGCAACAGGTGTCGGCCGCTGGCGGCGGCGGCGGCGCGCTCAATCGCATCGCGATCAATGCTCCCCTCTCGGGCCAGGTCGTCGCGCGCAGCGTGACGCTGGGCCAGACGGTCGCCGCCGATGCCGAGCTGTTCCGCGTCGCCAACCTCGGGCGGGTCGCGGTGACGCTGGCGCTGTCACCGGCTGATGCCGGCAAGGTGCGCCCCGGCTCTCAAATCGAGATCCTGGCGGGCGATCGGCGATCGGTGGCGCGGGTCGATTTCGTCTCCCCAATCCTCGATGAAACCACGCGCCTTGCGAGCGTGATCGCGGTCATCGACAACCGAGCCGGCCAATGGCGCGTGGGCGAGCCCGTGACGGCGGCGATCCAGCTTGCGGGCAGCGGCCCCGCATCGCTGCTCGTGCCGCAAAGCGCGGTACAGACCGTCGAAGGCAGGTCCACGGTGTTTGTGCGCACCGACCATGGCTTCAAGGCGACCCCTGTCACGCTCGGAAGCCCGAACGGCGACAACGTGGTCGTGACGTCGGGGCTCAAGGGCCACGAACAGCTCGCCGGCCCCAATAGCTTCACCCTCAAGGCTGAGCTCGGAAAGGGCGAAGCGGAGCATGGGCACTGATCATGATAGACCGCATCGTCACATTTTCCGTCGAGCGTCGCTGGTTCATCCTGCTCATGACGCTCATCGCTGCGGCTATCGGAGGCTGGGCGCTTTCGCGCCTGCCAATCGACGCCGTTCCCGACATCACCAACAATCAGGTGCAGGTGAACATCGCCGCGCCGGCCCTTTCACCCGAACTGGTCGAGAAGCAAATCGCTTTCCCGATCGAAACCGCGCTCGCCGGGGTTCCCGGCCTTGAATACACCCGGTCGCTCAGCCGCAATGGTTTTGCCCAGGTCACGGCGGTCTTCACGGATTCGACCGACATTTACTTTGCGCGCCAGCAGGTCGCGGAGCGGTTGCGCGTCGCGGAAGAAAGCCTGCCCGATGGTGCGGTGCCGACGATGGGGCCGATCGCGACGGGCCTGGGCGAAGTCTATATGTGGACTGTCCGTTTCCAGCACCGGAAGGAAGACAAGCACAAGCCGGGCGAGCCCGGCATGCAGCCGGATGGCAGTTACATCACGCCAGAGGGCGACCGGCTTGTCAGCGAGGCCGATCAGGCGACCTATCTGCGCACCGCACAAGACTGGATCGTCGCGCCGCTGCTGAAGAATACGCCGGGCCTTGCCGGCGTCGATTCGATCGGCGGCCATGTGAAGCAGTTTCAGGTCATTCCCGACGTCCAGCGGCTTGCTGCACTTGGGCTGAACCTGACCGATCTCGCCCGCGCGCTCGAAGAGAATAACGTGGGCGTCGGCGCGGGCGTGGTCGATCGTGGCGGCGAGGGCCTCGCTGTCCGCTCCGACGCGCGCATCCGCAATGTCGGCGAGCTGGCCGGCACCGTCATCGCGACCCGCGAAGGCACGCCGATCCGGCTCGACCAGGTGGCGCAGGTGCGTCTCGGGCAGGCGATCCGCTACGGCTCCGCGTCGGAAAACGGCAAAGAAGTCGTCGTCGGCACCGCGATCATGCGGATCGGTGAAAACAGCCGCACCGTTGCCTCGGCGGTCGCGGAGCGGCTTGATGGAATCAATGCCTCGCTGCCGACCGACGTTGTGATTCAGCCGGTGCTTGATCGCACAGCGCTGGTCAATTCGACGATCAAGACGGTGGCCAAGAACCTCACCGAAGGCGCGCTGCTCGTCATCGTCGTGCTATTCGTGCTGCTCGGCAATTTCCGGGCAGCGCTGATCGCGGCACTGGTGATCCCGATCACCATGGCAATGACCAGCTTCGGCATGTTGCGCGGCGGCGTCTCGGCCAATCTGATGAGCCTCGGCGCGCTGGACTTCGGCCTGATCGTCGACGGCGCGGTCATCATCGTCGAGAATGCGCTGCGACGCATCGCTGAGCGGCAACATCATTACGGCCGCACGCTCGCACTCGACGAACGGTTGTCGGTCGTAGCGCATGCCGCCCGCGAAATGATCCGCCCGTCCGTGTTCGGGCAGGCGATCATCATCCTCGTCTATGTGCCGCTGCTCACGCTCACTGGCGTCGAAGGCAAGACCTTCACGCCGATGGCGCTGACGGTCATTATGGCACTCGTCTTCGCCTTCATCCTCTCGTTGACCTTCGTGCCGGCCATGCTGGCGATCTGGCTGTCGAAGCCGGTCGAAGAGAAGGAAGGAAGGATCATGACCTGGCTCAAGCACAAGTACGAGCCGGGCCTTGATCGCGCGATGAAGCGGCCAACGCTCACAATGGGCGTGGGTATCGGCGCCTTCCTTGCCGCGATCCTGACCTTCTCGTTCCTGGGCCAAGAGTTCTTGCCCCAGCTTGATGAAGGCGACCTGACCGCCCAGGTGCTCCGCGTGCCGGGAACGTCAATCGATCAGAGTCAGGCAATGCAGTCGCGGATCGAGCGGGAACTCGGCAAGCTGCCCGAGGTGCGGTTCGTTTTCTCCAAGACCGGTACGGCGGAACTCGCCGCCGACCCCATGCCCCCCAACATCTCCGACACCTTCATCATCATCAAGCCGCGCGATGAGTGGCCGGACTCGGGGCTCAGCAAGTCCGACTTGGTGGCGAAAGTCGAGAAGACGCTTGAAAGTCTGCCGGGTGGTGCGTTCGAGATCACCCAGCCCATCCAGATGCGCTTCAACGAGCTGATCGCCGGCGTGAGGGGCGACATCGCGGTCAAGGTGTTCGGCGACGACACCGACGCGATGAACGCGACGGCCAATGCTATCGCGGCTGTCCTGCGCAAGACGGAAGGTGCCGTCGACGTTCGGGTGGAACAGACCGAAGGCCTGCCGATGCTCGACATTCGGCCGCGCCGCGACATCATGTCGAGGCTCGGCATCACCGCGCAGACCGTGCAGGACACCATCTCAGCCGCGATCGGCGGACGGGACGCCGGCATGATCTTCGAAGGAGATCGGCGCTTCGCCATCACCATCCGCCTGTCGGATGTGGCGCGCGCCAATCTGCAAACGCTCGGTCAGGTGCCGGTGCCGCTGCCGAATGGGGGGTTCGTGCCGCTTCAAAGCGTCGCCGACATTGGCGTGACCGATGGTCCCAACCAGATCAGCCGCGAAAATGGCAAGCGGCGGGTCGTCGTGCAGGCGAATGTGCGCGGTCGTGACGTGGCGGGCGTGGTTGCGGATGCGCAGGCTGCTATCGCGAGCGAGGTGCGTCTCTCCACCGGGCAATATCTCGATTGGGGCGGCCAGTTCGAGAACCTACAATCGGCGAGCGAGCGGCTGATGCTCGTGGTTCCGGCCTGTTTCGCGCTCATCATCCTACTGCTCTACGGGGCCTTGGGAAGCATGCGTGATGCAGCGATCGTCTTCACCGGCGTGCCGTTGGCGCTGGTGGGTGGCGTGCTCGCCCTGTTCCTGCGGGGCATGCCCTTTTCGATCTCGGCGGCGGTCGGCTTCATCGCCCTGTCCGGCATTGCGGTCTTGAATGGACTCGTCATGGTGACATCGATTCAGGAACTGATGGCCCGAGGCATGGAGCGCGCGAAAGCCGCCCGTGAAGGCGCCATGATGCGTTTGCGCCCCGTGGTCATGACGGCGCTGGTCGCGTCACTCGGCTTCGTGCCCATGGCGATCGCGTCGGGTGCGGGCGCCGAAGTTCAAAAGCCGCTGGCGACGGTGGTCATCGGGGGGCTCATCTCGGCGACCCTGCTGACGTTGTTCCTGCTGCCGACGCTCTACGCGCGCTACGGGCGCAGGGAGACGGATATTCCGCCGCCGGACAAGCGGCCCGACCCGGGATCGTCCAATCTCGTCAAGGCTTCCCTGTGAGTCCTGGTGGCCGCCCTATCGGCAACGGGCATCCCTGTAAGAGGCGGGCGGCTTTGCCGTCCGCCGCATCAGACACCAGCGAAAAGGCAACCTGACCATGGAGGAAAACACCCATTCTATATAACCTCCTTTGACGCTTTCACACGTGCCGATCATTCGCGCAATTTGCCCTCGGCGAGCGCGGCATATGGCGGAAATGCCAGAGATGGAGAACTTCCACCGCTTTGCAATGTAGTCTGTGGCGGGTCGCCTTGGGGTGGGCAAAGGTATGGCGGTGTTCTCGCGCCAAGTCGACGGGCGCCACCTGGCGACCGGACTGCAGGACGCTGAGAATCTCTGGTTGCTCACACCTCGGATCTTGCGACCTGGAACGGCGGGACACGCATTCTTGCTCTAGCGCCCGTTCAGGCTTCGCCCAGTTCGGTAAATGCGGCTCACTGATCGATATCGAGAAGAGCTGGCTTCACCCACGGGGCCGTTGATCGAACGGCGCGCGGGAGATCGCGACGACCATGGCCCAAATGTCGTTTACATTTACGGCGGATCGCTGCGTGGCCGAGTGCTGCTGCCTTACGGGGACGCCGACAACTGTTTGCGGTGTGCCAATGTCCAGCTCGACGCGCCGGACTCGGCGATGCGAAGGGGCAATTTCACTGTTCCTAACGTTCACTCGGCGTTCAAAAGCAATTTTTCATATAAGCTTCGGCCCTTCCAGAGGGGCGGCATTCAAAACGAGAACGCGATGCGCAAGATCATATGGACCGGCCTGGCCGCGTTGACGATCGCGGTTCCGACGTCGGCGATGGCCCAACATCACGATGGCGGATATCGTGGCGGTTACGGTGACGAGGTCTTGGGCGACCGCGGCCATGGATATCGGGAGCCGGAGCCCTATTACCGCCATTCGGAGCCTTACGCCTATTCCTATCCGGCGTATCCGGCACACCAATACGAGCGGCCTTACCGCTATGACCGTCACCCCTATAACCGCCACGACCGGCCGCGCCACCATCGCGAACGACATCATCGTGCGCGCCAGCATCATTGATCGGGAGGGGTGATGCCTTCGGGGAATGCGTGACGGTCGGCGAGGCAAGCGACGATTGCCGCGATTACGCTAAGCGCTTCTCGCGGATCGCGGACACAGATCGTATCGAGACCCAGCAGCTTTGCGGGATAGTCGTTTCCACCCGGAAAGATGGCGTCGCCCACGAACAGCATCGCATCGAGCGGAATGCCGCTTTCGCAGCTCAGGCGTTCGAGGCCATAGGCCTTGTCCACGCCCTCCCGAGTCACGTCGATCGACGTCGTCCCCCCCATTTTGATCGAAAAGCCCGGTAGGCGCTGAATCAACTCGGCCTGGATCGCCTTGCGCTTGGCAAAGTCGGGATCCCATTGCTCCTTGGCGTCCAGTGGCGCTTGCTGCCCCAGCGCCGAGAAGGTTATCTGGCTCCCACGATCCTCGATCCGCTCGCCCCAACTCCGCTCCGCCTGAAACCCTGTCGCCTCCAGTGCCGCATCGAAAGCATCGAGAATTGTCTTCTTTTCTTCTTTGCCGAAAAGCTCGGCGTAAGCCCGCCGCCATGTCCCGTCATACCGATAGAGCTTGGTTCCGGTGGTCGGCAGCAGCCACAACCTGCCACGATACGCTCTTGCAGGGAGCCGGCTTGCAACCTGCTTGTCGAATTGCGGCCAGTCCCCGCCTGAGATAATCGCGACCTCGGCGACGGCCAGCAGGTCGGCGAGCGCTTGTCCCATTCGTTCGTCCAGCGGCTGCTTGCTGTCGGCAAGTGTGCCGTCAAGATCGAAGGCAATCAGAGCCTTCATGCCAATCGCCCCAAGATGGCGGTTGGGGAATCGAGCCTGCCGCGCGCGGCTATTGGGCGACCGCCTTCTTGCATCGGAGCAACCGCCTCCAGTATTCGGCACTGACCGCCTGTACCGCCGTCGCAAAGAGCGTCCAGCGCGGCGCTCTCTCGGCGGAGGGCGGCAAGATCGGCAAGCTTATGATCGATTTCCCCCAGATGTGTCGATGCAATTGTGTCGGTAGTTGCACAATCACGAGTTCCTCGTCCGCCAAAGACAACGGCGTCCGGACCTGATGTATACAAGAACCCCGAGTCTCGACTTTGGCTCCCGTTCGCCGTCCGCGTTCGCGGGCTGCAAGTACGGAGCGAACGGCGTCGCGATGTCATTGGTACGAATTAGACCGGGTGGCGAGCGCTGCCAACAGCCCGGTCGCGTTCTGTCGCGGCGCGCGACGATGCAATCAGCAATCTCCCCGTCGTTTTCGCTCCGCCGACAGCGGCTAGGCCCGAGCGCCGGGAACTATGACGACGCTTGGGCCGAGCGGCTGGCTCCAGTTCAGGCGATCGCAGGCGAACCTGGCCACTCAAGAAAAGTATCATACGAGAATCCGCACCTCGGTAGGTACATTTCTCCATCTAAACACGTGAATAGCCAGCCAATACTTCATTGTCCATATTTTACGTTTTTGGGTCTTCCTCTTAGAAGCCGCCGAATAAATGCAATTGAATGAAGATAAACATCGACGCAAGTTGGGCCCATAGGATGTAACAACATAACATCGAGGCGAGCCGTCGATGCCCGCCACGCGAATTCACTCTGGTTTGGAATTTACCTCTTCCTTTTCAACTTGAGAGAGGCTAGATGGTCAACCGATGAAAGGGTGGCTCTCCATAGTTCTCAGCCTGTTGCTCGCCTTCGGCGTGACGGCGGGAGCTATGGCCCATGCCGCTGAGCCGGGGTCGGGCACGCGTGTATTGGCGTCCATGGACGCTTGCGGGAGCTACTCGAAGAAGAGCGACAAGAGCCAATCCGATCCCTCAAAGATGTCGGTGAAATTTCATGGCTGTCACGGCCATCATGTGGGAATTCCGGTTGCGTCCGCGCCCGAGATCGAGCGCATAGCTCCCGTCCGAGTCGTGCTGCTGCGGAATCGTGCAGGTCTCGCTCCCCCGACCCGTTCCGACACTTTCCGACCTCCGATTGCCTGACAGCTGAAGCTTCGCCTGGCTGTGCCCAGGCGCGCGCCTTCGGTTTGTCAGGAGTTCTTCATACATGCATCCTATGTTTGCGCCCGCCATGGCTGCGGCGCTCGTGGCTATATCGGTCACGCCCGCTTCGGCTCAGGCGGACAATCGGCCTATCGCCGGTCCCATGGCACAATCGGTGCCGCCCGAGGTCCGAACCGGCCCCTTACCCCCGGTCCTGACACTCCCTCAGGCGCTTGAGGAAGCCGAAGCCCGCTCTCCAGCTCTCGTGGCGGCCCGCGCCGATGTCGAAGCGGCGCGCGGGCGCCTGCGCCAGGCACGGTTTAGGTACAATCCCATCCTTAACGTCGAAGTCGAGAATTTCGCCGGCACGGGCCCCTATTCGGGTTTCAACGGCACCGAAACGACGGCCTCGGTCAATCAGAGGCTCGACATCGGCGGCAGGCGCAAGGCGCGGATGACGCTTGCCGAAGCCCAACTTGCCGCACAGGAATACCGCTTCGCGATCGCTCGTGCCGAGCTCGGCCAGCAGGTCCGCTCTCTCTTCGCATTCGGCATAGCCGTGCGCGACAACCTGGCGCTTGCGCGGGAAAATGAAGAGCGCGCGCGCGAGTTGTCTCGCATCGCGCGCGAACTTGTGGAATCGGGGAAGGAGCCCCCTCTGCGGGGGCTGCGCGCCGACGCGGCCCTTGCACAGGCGACGGCGGCGCTCCGCGCGGCCGAAGCCGATGAAGTGAATGCCCGCCGCTCGCTCGCAGCGCTCTTTGGCGTGGACACCCCGCCGGCTGAGCTTAGCGGTAGCGACCTGCTGGCGCCGCCCAGGAATGTCGATGCGATGGCGACGCTCGACGTGCGTCTTGCCGAAGCCGAACGGGTCATTGCTGATGCGCAACTGCGCCAAGCCCGCGCGGAGGGTCGTCTTGACCCGTCCATTGGTGTGGGGGTGCGCCAATTGCGCGAAACAGGTGACCGGGCACTGATTGCCAGCCTTTCGGTGCCGCTGCCGGTCTTTGATCGGAACCAAGGCAACATCGCAGCCGCGCGGTCCGAAATTCAATCGGCTGAAGCGCGGCGCAACAGTGTTCTCGCCAACACCCAGGCGGAAATCGCCAACGCGCGTGCGGCCTTGGCCGCCGCCGAGGCACGCGTCACGGCCCTTGAAGGCAGCGGCATCGGCCAGGCGCGCGAGGCGCTGCGTCTTGCGCAGCTATCATACCGGGCCGGCAAATCCTCGCTGATCGAACTGCTCGATGCTCAGCAGGCCTATGCCTCGACACAGGCCGAACTCATCGCGGCGCGACGCGCGCGGGCGGAAGCTCAAGCCACGCTGGCGCGCCAGGCAGCGGCGGCGAGCGAAGTGGACTTGGAACAATGAACCAGCTTCTCTCAAGGAACGGCGACCACCTGCCGCTTGGACCGGCTGTTTTTCATGCACGCCTGCGGGCTCAGGACGCTTACGTCGAACCTGACCAGACACGCGCCCTGCCCGCCGTGCCGGATCCGACAGGCGGCACCACTCCGCTTTTCTTAGCCTCTGCCTCGCGGCTCGCCGGGACGCGCGCCCTCCCGCAGCCAGCCCACTCGATATTCGGAGATGTTGAATGATCACACAAGATAAACGCCTCCTCGGCGGGGTGGCTGGTGCCGTTCTGCTCGCCGCAGTCGGTGGCTTCTCAGTCGCGCGCTGCACCGCGGATCCTGCTGCGGAAGCGCCAAGTGCTGGAAAGGCCGAAGAGACGACGGAAACCCCCACCGATAGCCTCGCGATGACTGCAGAGGCGATCCGCAAAGCTGCCATCGGTGTAGAAGCGGTGCAGCCGGGCGGCCTTGGCTCCGAAATCCTTGCGCAGGGCACAGTTGCCGCGACGCCGGCCGGTGAAGCGATCGTGACTGCCCGTGCCGGCGGCGCGGTCACGCAAGTGCTCAAACGGCTGGGCGATCCTGTACGCGCGGGAGAGACGCTGGCCATAGTGCAGAGTCGAGATGCCGCCCAGATCGCCGCGGACCGGACGGCGGCCGACGCGCGCTCGGTTCTGGCCCAGCGCACGCTCGCGCGGGAGCGCCATCTCTATGAGCAGAAGGTAACCGCCCGCGCCGACTATGAGCAGGCGCAGGCAGAGGCCGCGGCCGCTGCGGCCGAAGCCCGAAGAGCTCAGGTTGCGGCCGGTGCTGCGAACGTCACGCGCGATGGCAGCGGCGCGATAGTGGCCAGCCCGATCTCCGGGCGGGTGACGGCGGAAAGCGTCAGCCTTGGCGCTTTCGTGCAACCGGAGACCGAGTTGTTTCGCATCGCCGACCCCTCGAAAGTGCAAATCGAAGCTGCCGTCGGGCCAATTGACGCCCAGCGGCTTGCTCCCGGCGACCGGGCCATCATCGAGCTACCCGACGGCCGAACGATAGACGCTCGTGTGCGTGCCGTTACGCCTGGTCTTGGCGGTGAGACGCGTTCCGCCACGGCTGTGCTTGATGTTACGGGAAGTCTGCAGCCTGGGCTTGCCGTGCGCGTTCGCCTCCTGCCGAGCCGCGGTGAAGTGTCGGATGCGATCGTCATCTCGGAGGACGCGCTGCAATCCCTTGAAGGACGAGATGTTGTCTTCGTGCGGACCAATCAGGGCTTCCGCGCGCAAAAGGTGACGATCGGACGACGCAGTGCCGGCCGCGTCGAGGTCCTCTCAGGCCTGAAGCCAGGCCAGATGATCGCAACTCAAAATGCATTCCTGCTCAAGGCCGAGCTCGGCAAGGGCGCGGGCGAGGAGGAATAAACCGTGATTGCAAGTCTCATTGCGCTCGCCGTCCGCGCACGCTGGGCGGTCCTGTTCATCTTCCTCGCGGTCGCCGGCCTCGGCATTTGGCAGCTGACCAAGCTGCCGATTGACGCGGTGCCGGACATCACCAGCAACCAGGTGCAGATCAACACCGTCGATCCTCGTCTGTCGCCGGTCGAAATCGAGAAGCTCGTCACCTACCCGGTCGAAATTTCCCTCGCCGGCATTCCGGGGCTTGAAACGACGCGGTCCCTCTCGCGCAATGGGTTCAGCCAGGTTACCGCCATATTCTCGGAATCCACCGATCTTTATTTTGCGCGCCAGCAGGTTGGCGAACGGCTGAGGCAGGCGACCGAGAACCTGCCTGACGGCGTCCAACCGCAGATCGGGCCGGTGACAACCGGTCTCGGCGAGATCGTCATGTATACTGTCGGCTATACCAATCCGGACGGCAAGGGCGCGAAGAAGATTGCCGGACAGCCCGGCTGGCAACCCGACGGAAGTTATCTCACTTCTGAGGGGGACCGGTTGACCGACGAGGTTCAGAAGGCCGGCTATCTGCGAACCGTGCAGGACTGGATCATCAGCCCGCAATTGAAGGCGGTGCCGGGCGTGGCGGGTGTCGACTCGATCGGTGGCTACGCGAAAAACTTCGTCGTCGAACCCGATCCGACCAAGCTGACCAATTTCGGAATTTCCTACAGCGAGCTCGGCGAGGCGCTGGAAAAAGCCAACCTCGCTGTTGGCGCCAATTTTTATAACCGTGGCGGCGAAGCCTACCTCGTCCGCGTCGATGCCCGCGCGCGTTCCGTCGACGAGATTCGGAACGCCGTTGCGGCAACGCGCGGCGGCGTTGCGATCACTGTCGGCCAGATCGCCAACGTCAGGATTGGCGGTGATCTGCGCACGGGCGCGGGCAGCATGAACGGCGAGGAGGCGGTGATTGGTACCGTCCTCATGCTCATCAACGAGAACAGCCGTATCGTGGCCCAGGATGTTTCCGCCAAGCTCGATCAGGTTTCGAAAACGCTGCCGCCGGGCATTGAAGTCAAGATCGTTCTCGACCGGGCCAAGCTGGTCAATGCGACGGTGGGGACGGTTGAACGCAACCTCACTGAGGGTGCGCTGCTGGTCGCGGCGTCGCTGTTTCTGCTGCTCGGCAACTGGCGCGCGGCCATCATCGCCACCCTCGTCATCCCCTTTTCATTCCTCATGATGGCGATGGGGATGAACGCGTTTCGCGTGCCGGGCAATCTGATGAGCCTTGGCGCATTGGACTTTGGTCTGATCGTCGATGGCGCCGTGATCATCATCGAGAACTGCCTGGCGCGACTGGCGCATCGTCAGGAACACGAAGGACGGCTGCTGACGCTTCGGGAGCGGCTCGAAGAAACGATGCGTGCTTCGCAGGAGATGATCAAACCGACCGTGTTCGGCCAGGTGATCATCCTCCTCTCCTTCGCACCGCTTCTGATGTTCACGGGTGTCGAGGGCAAGACCTTCTCGCCCATGGCGATCACCATCATGCTGGCGCTTGTCTCCGCGTTCATCCTCTCGATCACGCTGGTGCCCGCACTGGTGGCGCTGCTCATTCGCGGACGTGTTGCCGAGAAGGAGGTGTGGCTGATCCGCAAGAGCAAGGATCGTTATCTGCCGCTGCTCGACAAGGCGCTCGCTCGGCCGTGGCCGTTCATTCTAGGCGGTCTCGCCTTCTTTTTGGCGGCAATACCGGCGTTTGGCCTTCTCGGCTCAGAGTTCATTCCCCAACTCGATGAAAAGAACCTGGCGCTCGCCTCGACGCGCGTGCCCTCGGTGAGCCTCGAACAATCCCTGGCGATGCAGCGCAAGGTCGAGGAAGCGGTCAAAAAGCTTCCGGAAGTGGAGCTCATGTTTTCCAAGACCGGTACCGCCGAGGTCGCCACCGACCCGATGCCGCCGAACGTTTCCGATGCCTTCGTGATCCTGAAGCCGCAGGACCAATGGCCGGCAGGCGTCGCGACCAAAGCCGATGTGATTGAGCGCGTCGAAAAGGCCGCTCGCGGCCAGCTTGGCCAGCTCTACGAGGTCAGCCAGCCCATCGAGCTGCGCTTCAACGAGCTGATCTCAGGCGTACGCGGCGACGTTGCGATCAAGCTCTACGGCGACGATCTCGACAAGATGTCGCAGACCGCCAACGAGATGGTGCGGGTGCTGCAAGCGATCCCCGGAGCGAGCAGCGTGAAGGCGGACCAGGTCGGCGGTGCGCCGGTGCTCGACGTGAAACTCGATCGCGCGATGATCGCGCGTTACGGGCTGACCGTACAGGAAGTCGCCGACACGGTCGCTGCGGCACTGGGCGGGCGAGAATCGGGACTGCTCTACGAAGGCGATCGGCGCTTCGACATCACGGTACGCGTGCCGGATGCAACCCGCGTCAACCTTGACGACATCCGCTCGCTGCCGGTCCTCTTGCCCGAAGAACCGGGCGCAATGCGCCGACAGGTCCCGCTCGCACAAGTGGCCCAGATACGGTTCACCGAAGGACTTAACGAGATAAGACGCGAGAACGGCAAGCGCCGCGTTGTTGTCCAGTTGAACCTGGAAGGGCGCGATGCAGGCTCGTTCGTCCAGGAAGCGCAGGCGAAGATCGCGCAGGTGAAGCTGCCGGCTGGCTACTATCTCGAATGGGGCGGACAGTTCGAGAATTTGCAAGCGGCCACCGCCCGATTGTCGATTGTGGTTCCGCTGGCTTTTGTCGCCATCTTCGTCCTGCTTTTCATGGCCCTTGGATCGGCAGGCCGCGCGACAGCGGTCTTCCTGACCGTACCGCTGGGACTCGCCGGGGGGATTTTCACCCTCATCTTAACCGGGATCAACTTCTCCGTCTCGGCAGCGGTTGGGCTTATCGTGCTGGCCGGTGTTTCGGTTCTGAACGGCCTCGTTGTGATGACGGCCATTCGTGAACGCCAGGAACATGGGCTACCTCTGATTGAGGCAATCCGGGAAGGCATGGCCGAGAAAATGCGCGCGGTCATCATGACCGGCTTCGTCCCGGCAATCGGCTTCATACCAATGGCGATCGCCACGGGGACCGGCGCTGAAGTCCAGAAGCCGCTGGCGACCACAGTGATTGGCGGCCTGATCGCGGCGACGATCCTGACCCTCCTCGTTTTGCCGGCGATCGCAAAGGTGGTGCTCGGTGCAACCGAAGGCAAGCGCCGCAAGCGCGAAGAACAAGTCGAGCCGAACGCACCCGAGCCGGCGTGAAGGAGAAGATCATGACTGAAGCAATCAAGCTGTTGCGAATCTACACTGACGAAGGCGCCTATCTGGGTGATCGCAGGGTATTTGAAGTTATTGCATCCCGGGCAAGGGATGCGGGCCTGGCTGGCGTCACGGTTCTGGAGGCGCGGTTGGGGTTCGGCCGCTCGGCGCACATGCACCGGCGCCATGTTTTCGAAAACGACCGGGCGCTCCTTATCGAGATCGTCGATGACGACGCCAAGTTGAGAAGCTTTGCCGTGGCACTCGACGATATTCCCGACATCGGACTGATGACACTGGAACCTGTGGAAATTCTTGGCGGGAAGGCCAAGCAGGGACTGCCGGGTACAAATCCATGACCCGCATCGGATCCCCACGTGAATCGCGCGATCCTTCAAGCATCGCGCACGGCAGGCGGCACTACCTTCGCGTGTCCGATGTGGCCACCAGCGCAACACGGGCGGCTTCCGGCTCTCGTGGGATGACGAGCTATGTTTACGGTAGCGAACTCGATATCATTGTCTGCGCCTCTGGCGCGGGTGTGGCGGGTACTAGTCGACGTCGATCGCTATCGCGACTGGCATCCGACTGTCGGGCTCGAGAGCGACCCCGCCGATCCGAAAAAACTCCTCTGTACCTACTGGCGACCGGGCTGGACCGACCCTGTTATTTCGGCCGACGGAAGGATCGTTTGCCTCGAACGGCCCTGCCACTTCGCCTGGCGCGTGGGCATCAAAGGGCTGCTCCAGATCGAGGAAGGGTTTCATTTGAAGAAGTCGCCCGAAGGCACCCGGCTTACGCATCGACTATGCTGTTCGGGCATCGGCTCGTGGCCAGGGATTGTCACAAGTCCATTCTTGCGACGTCAGCTCGTCAGGACTGGCGACTCGCTCGAGCGCCATCTTCGACGGGGTACGGTGATATCGCGCTACGCGCAGCGAAATGCCCGTCCTCGATGAGCTTTCCGCCGTCCGTCCATGCGGAGGATTCGTTCAGCGAAGGCCGACCCCGCCATCTTTGGTTCCGCCAGCGTCGGCGTCTTGAGGTGCGGGCGTTCGTCGCGCCCGCACCTCACCATCGGCGAAGACCAGCCTCCGTAGCTGCGCGCTCACTCATGCGCGGGTTGATGGGAAGAGGACAGCAGCAATGAAAGACCAAGTGCGCCTCGATATTCCGCTTCTGCTGCCGGAAATCAAAGATGAGGCTGACCGCTGCATAGGCAGGCTGACAATTGAATTGCAAGGCCGCACGGGCGTCCAGGAAGCGCACGTCGTGGCGAGCCACGACGATACGCCGGCACAACTCTGCATTCACTATGATCCGACCATCCTGTCGCTCGAGCGGGTACGGGAAATCGCCAATGGCGCTGGCGCTGCGCTCACCGAAAAATATCAGCATATCCAATGGTCGGTTGATGGACTGACCCACGCCCGCAAGGCCCGCACGGTCGCCGATCGGCTTCGCAAAATGCCGGGGATCGTCGAAGCCGAGGCGAGCGCAGTTGGCGCCATCAGTGTCGAATTCAGCCGATCCGAACTGACGGAGGCGGAAATTCGCAAGGCGCTGGCCCAGATGAGTGTCCGCCCACGGCCGGAAATCGGTGCAGCTTCGGCGACGGCCGCGACGAAAGCTCACGATCATGCCGAGCACGACCACGCCGAAGGGGAACATGAGCATACCCATGGTGGAATCTTCGGTGCCAATACCGAGTTGATCTTCGCGCTGATTTGCGGCGGAGCGCTCGCGACCGGATTTGCGATCGAGAAGCTGACGACGGCTCCTGCGTGGATTCCGCTCGCCTGCTTTCTAGCCGCCTATGTCTTCGGCGGCTGGTTCACTCTCCGCGAAGCGATCGAGAATCTACGGCTAAAGCGTTTCGAAATCGACACGCTGATGCTCGTGGCGGCAGCGGGCGCGGGTGCCTTGGGCGCCTGGGCCGAAGGCGCTCTTCTTCTGTTCCTGTTCAGCCTCGGGCATGCGCTCGAACATTACGCCATGGGCCGGGCCAAACGCGCGATCGAGGCCTTGGCTGAATTGGCGCCGCGCACTGCCATGGTTCGGCGAGGCGACGGCGGTCTGAGCGAAGTTCCCGTCGAGGAACTCGTCATTGGCGACACCGTAGTCGTAAAGCCCAATGAACGGCTGGCAGCAGACGGGTTCGTCGTGGTCGGGCGATCGAGCGTCAACCAAGCCCCCGTGACAGGCGAAAGCGTCCCCGTCGATAAGGAGCCGGTGCCGGACCGAGCCCAGGCGGCAGCCCAGCCTGACAAGGTTTCCGCTCAGCATCGCGTATTCGCCGGCACCATCAACGGTCCGGGAGCGATCGAAATCGCCGTCACTCGCCTTGCCGCCGATACGACGCTGGCCAAGGTGGTCAAAATGGTGAGCGAAGCGGAGACGCAAAAATCGCCAACCCAGCGATTCACCGACCGTTTTGAGCGGGTGTTCGTGCCCTCCGTCCTAGCTCTAGTGGTCGGGTTGCTGTTCGCCTGGGTCGTCATCGACGAACCGTTCCGCGACAGCTTTTATAGGGCGATGGCCGTGCTCGTAGCGGCTAGCCCCTGCGCGCTCGCCATCGCCACGCCGAGCGCCGTTTTGTCGGGCGTGGCGCGCGCGGCGCGCGGGGGCGTACTGATCAAGGGCGGCGGGCCGCTTGAGGCACTCGGGTCTCTGAATGCCTTGGCGTTCGACAAGACCGGGACGCTCACCGCGGGTCGGCCGCGCATCACCGACATCGTGCCGGCGACGGGTGTCGATGACGACGAACTCATGGCGATTGCCGTAGCCGTCGAGCGGCTCAGCGATCATCCGCTCGCTGAAGCCATTGCGCGGGATGGTGAGCAATTTCTCGACGAGCAACCGATCCCCGCAGCAACGGATATGGCCAGTCTGACGGGCCGCGGCGTAAAGGCCCGGGTCAACGGCGAGACGGTGCTCATCGGCAAGGCCGAAATGTTCGGTCGGGATGGCTTCGCGCCTCTCTCGGATGAGACGGCGCAAACAATCGAGCGCCTGCGCGAACAGGGTCGTACGACAATGGTCGTGCGCCTCGGTGATCGCGACCTGGGCGCCATAGGGCTCATGGATACGCCGCGCGCTGCCGCAAAGGACGCAATCGCTCGCCTCAGGGCGCTGGGCATCCAGCGCATGATCATGATGTCGGGCGACAATCAGCGTGTAGCCACTGCGGTCGCTGCGGAAGTCGGCATCGAGGAAGCCTGGGGCGACTTGATGCCCGAGGACAAGGTCGAGGCAATCAAAAAGCTCCGCGCCCAAACGCCGGTCGCGATGGTCGGGGATGGCGTCAATGATGCACCTGCCATCGCGAATGCGACGGTGGGCATCGCCATGGGGGCCGCTGGTTCGGACGTCGCGCTCGAGACCGCCGATGTCGCGCTGATGGCCGACGATCTCGCGCATCTGCCGTTCGCGGTCGGCCTCAGCCGCAGCACCCGCTGGATCATCCGGCAAAATCTGGTCGTCAGCCTGGGCGTCGTCGCCTTGCTCGTGCCGGCGACGATCATGGGCCTCGGGATAGGACCGGCGGTCATGGCCCATGAAGGCTCGACGCTGCTTGTCGTTTTTAATGCGCTTCGGTTGCTGGCCTATCGCGACAACGGGGGTTCTCAGTGAGCAACGGATTCTCGAAATGGTTTATTGCGGCGCTGCCACTGGTCGCTAGCAGCGCCGCCCACGGCGAAACCCTGCGGCAAGCACTGATCCATGCCTATCGCACCAACCCCAGCTTGACGGCGGCAAGAGCTGGGCTGCGTGCCACCGACGAAGGCGTGCCCATCGCCAAGGCGGCCGGGCGTCCGACACTGAGCGCCACCGCAGATTATCAGGAATTCGTTGTGCGATCCGCCAACAGCTTCTCCGCCCCTTTGCGGTCTGCAAATGCCAACGCGAATTTGACATTTCCTCTCTACCAAGGCGGCCGCGTGAAGAACTCGATCCGCGCCGCCGACGCGCGCGTGGAGGCCGGGCGGGCGAACTTGCGTTTCACCGAAGCCGATGTCTTCACGGCCATTGTCTCGGTCTACATGGACGTCATGCGCGACGATGCGGTCGTCGAACTCAACCGCCGCAATGTCGCTGTCCTCGAGACGAACCTCCAGGCTTCACAAGACCGCTTCGAAGTGGGGGATCTGACCCGCACCGATGTTGCCCAATCCGAAGCGCGTCTCGCAGTGGCGCGAGGCCAGCTGGAGACGGCACTGGCACAGCTGGATACCAGCCTTGAGAATTATCTCCGCTTCGTCGGCCTGCCCGCGCGCGACCTCGAGCAGCCGCCGGCCTTGCCGGGGTTGCCCGGAACGCCTGCCCAGGCCGTCGCGATCGCGGTCGAGAACAATCCCCAGCTTCTCGCCGCAAAGGCAGACGCAAGGGCCGCGCGCTACGATGTCCGCGTGGCGGGCGCATCGCGCCTGCCCAGGCTCTCGGCGGTTGGAAGCGGCGGCTACAACAATTATCTGGGCTCGCTCACCAGCACACTGCCTGGGCGCGTCTTTCAACAGGCGCAAACGACGGCAACCATCGGGCTTTCGGCAACCATCCCCCTTTATCAAGGGGGCCTGCCCGCGGCCCAAGTGCGGCGCGCTACCGCCCTTGAAAGCCAGGCGCTCGAGCAGACCATATTCATCGAGCGCCGTGTCGTCGCGGAAGCCCGTGCCGCCTATTCGCGCTATCAGGCGACGCAGGCCGTGATCCAGTCATCCAGGGCCGCGATCGCGGCGAATGAGCTCGCACTGGAGGGCGTCCGTGCCGAGAACACAGTCGGTACCCGCAATGTTCTCGACGTGCTCAATGCGGAGCAGGAGCTTCTCAATAGCCGCGTGCAACTCGTGACCGCCGAGCGCGATGCCTATGTCGCAGGTTTCACCCTGCTCGCGGCAATGGGTCGGGCGGAAGCGCGCGATCTCAATCTTTTCGGAGGGACGCTGTTCGAACCGGGCTTCAGCCGCAAGACGACGCCTGGCCCGCCAGCGCTCGACATTGATCCCGACAGCGGCATCGAATTTGTTCCGGCGGCGCCCGGTCATTCTGTCGATGACGGTGTGCCGCCCACGGCCGTGCGTCCAGCACCACTGGAACTGCGCGCTCCCGATAGCGCGGACAGACCATGAAGACCTTTGCCTCATGCACGTTAGCTCGGCCTCAAGAGCGATTGAGGGAATGCACAGGTTCCGACCTCGGAACTGAGGGCCAGGGTCTAAGGCTTATTGATCGAACCTTTCGCCGCACGAACGGACCAATGCTGCGCCGCGATGCCATGCTCGACTCCTCCGGCATGCCCTTGCAGACGCCGAGCTGCCGACAGAGCGGTGATCCAATGACGGAGCAAAGCGCCGATCCGCAAAAGGAGACCGTCCATGTCCGACAAGCTGGATAATCCGGTGACCGGCAAGCCCAATATTGCGGCACCGCCGGCGCATGATCACGGCAAAGATGCGAACAGCCGGATGCTGGTGTTCGCCCTCATTCTCACCAGCACTTTCCTCGTCGTGGAAGTAATCGGTTCATTTGTCTTCAACAGCCTCGCCCTTCTTTCGGACGCCGGCCACATGCTGACCGACGTCGCAGCGCTGGCCATCGCTCTCATGGCGATCCGGATCGGAGCGCGTCCGGCCGATGATCAACGGACCTTCGGCTACAGACGCTTCGAGATCTTGGCGGCCGCATTCAACGCGCTCATGCTCTTTGCCGTCGCGATTTATGTTTTGGTGGAAGCAATCAACCGCTTCCGCGATCCCGAACCCGTGCAGTCGGGGGGCATGCTCGCCGTCGCGATAGCCGGTCTGATCATCAATCTGGTGTCGATGCGCTTGTTGCAGTCCGGCAAGGAGCGGAGCCTCAATCTCAAAGGCGCATATCTCGAAGTCTGGGCTGACATGCTCGGCTCGATCGGGGTCATCGCCGGGGCGATAGCCATTCGCTTCACCGGTATGACCTGGATCGATCCGGTCGTCGCGGTCGGCATCGGCCTTTGGGTGCTCCCGCGGACCTGGATTTTGCTGCGCGATACGGCGAACGTCCTGCTGGAGGGCGTGCCGCGTGGCATGTCCCTGGATGAGGTGCGCAGGGCGATCGGCGCGGTCCCGGGCGTGCAAAGTGCCCATGATCTTCACGTCTGGTCGATCACAAGCGGCAATGTCAGCTGCTCTGTTCACGTCGTGGTCGATGACATCGCGCAAGCGGAGGCGACACGGAACCGCGTGGCACAGATGCTCGCGCAGGCCTTTCAAATCGAGCACGCGACCATCCAGACCGAAAGTAAAGAGTGCGCGGAGGTGCGTTCCACGCACACCTGACCGCCAATGTATTTCGCCCAAGTTGAAGGCTCAGATCTTCAGACAACCGAGAGGAGACAATCATGAGTTCAGCCGCAGATGCAGGACAAGGCATGCTCTGCCCCGTTTGCAAGGTCACGCTGTCGATCTCCGAGCGGCAGGGCGTCGAAATCGACTTCTGCCCGCAATGCCGCGGGGTGTGGCTCGATCGCGGGGAGCTCGACAAGATCATCGAGCGCTCCGAAACCGCCATGCCGCAGCCGCCCCGGGACGAAAGTCGGGAGGGCTCCCAGCCATGGGGGCACCAAGACGACCGCCACCGTTCGGGCCACCATGGTTATAAGCGCCGGCGCGGCTTTCTTTCGGACCTGTTCGACTGATCAGAAGCTGACCCGCCGCACGAGCGGCGGCCCGGGAGAGAAGCATGTTCGCAGAAGAAAATGAAACAATCCTGCATGCCTCGCCGCCCAAGGTTTGGGCGGCACTCACCCGCTTTGACGACTATCCGCGGTGGAGCCCGTTTGTTCGGATTTCCGGGCAGCTCGAGCAAGGCGCGCTTGTCGAATACTCCTTCAGGATGAGATCGAACAAACCGCGGTTTTGGACCGTCGACGCCCGCATCACAGCGCTCGAGCCGCAAAGATGCATGACCTTCCGCTTCGGATTTGGCGGACTGATGACGTTCGAGGAGAGCTATTGCGTTGTACCCGTCCCCGTTGGGTCGCGGCTGGTTCACAGCTTTCGCTGCACCGGCCTTCTCTCCGCGCTGAAGCACAGGAATATGCGGAAAAATTTCGCCAAGATGCTCGAGATCACCGACCGGCTGTTTCAGCGGCACCTCACGCCTGCTCGGCCTCCGTCGCCCAAGAAACGTCCGAGGAAGGGATTTCGGCCGAATGCCTGACGGGTCCGCGAGTTTGGTCCCCCGCAAGCGATTTTCGGGAGAAAGGCACCCGCCAGACGGTGCCATCTTCCCTTGCGGCGCGGACCACGCCGTGGGCGCGCGCCCCCGCGCCCACGGCGACACCCTACGAGGTGAAATTCAGACGTTGGTCGATCCTGCTCGAAGCGAGATATATGGAAGGATGGACTATGATTTTTTCCTTGAAGGATGAAGGTTTGCTCCACCGCATCCCTCCGTCGCGCCGCCTGTTCCCTCTTCTCTTGGCAGTTCCCTTTGTTGGCTTTCTCGCCGGATGTTCTGAACCGGATCAGACCAACGCACGCAACGCTGCTACGAACACAACAGCCTCTATCCAAATGCCGCCCGCCATCGTGGCCAGTCATACCTACAGATGCGTGGGTGGGGATGTCCTCTATATCGACTTTCTGGCGGACGAAACGTCCATCAATGTCAAGCGCGGGCCTACTGGCCCGTCACTCCGCTTGACGGCGCCAGCCCAAGGGCTCGCCTATGTAGGCGACGGTATGAATCTCACGCTCAATGGCAAGGACATCAAACTTGATGAGCCAAAAAAGCCCTCCCGCACATGCAAACGCGCCTGACGCCAACGCTCTAATCCGCAGCCGACGGCAAAGCCGGATGAAGATGCACCGAAATTGAAGGGGGAGTTGCAATGAACAGAGGCATTTATGCTCTGCCAGTCATCACCATCCTGGGTCTTCTAGCCGGTTGTGTCTCCGGTCCACCACTCCAGACCACAATCATTGTCAGCCCCAGTAAGCCACTCGAAATCTATGGCGTCCGTACCTATCGGACAAACAAGGGCGTCCTCGTGATGGGAAGAGTCCGGCGGCCGATGCTTTTTCGAGGACCCGTTTGGGGTCATCTCCATGTTGAAGGCCTGTTCGACGACAGGCGCGCACCGATCGTTGCGGACACCAGATGGGGAACATTGTCACCGCGGGGGAGCCGATCCGCATCGTTCAGCGCTGAACTGCCGACGACCGACCCGCTTGAGATCAAGAGTGTCAGGATCGAGTATCGAGCTGAGAGGGATCGAGCCAGGCCACCGCATCTCGACTAAAAACAAGGACCGGGATGAAAAGCCGGCGTTTCAATCCACCGTCAGAACCGTCGGCACGGTATCCAGCTTACTTTTCCGGCTTCGCCTGTCCGCACTGGCGGATCGTAGACGCGCGTTCCTTGGCGTCCGCTATGCGTCTGTTAATCTATGAATGACATAGGATAAACCCGCGCACAACAGGAACACTATCCACGACCAAAACAACCTGACATCAACGACTTTGATTTCGATGGGATTGACAACATCACGTATCAATCCTTGAGTGTCTTGGATCAAGTAAGCAAAGATAAGCGACGCGATGGCGCCGATAATCATTGATTTTAGCATTATGCTCTCCATTTGAACAATTCAGCCCGAGCTATTCCAAACGGCAACGAAGCGTGGAATTGGCATCACGAAACGAAGCAAACCGACCTTGCAGGGTTAACCGGACGCTCTCGCCTTCAAAACCATTACCTTGCCCAGATGCGCGCAGATGAATCGGATCAGAATAGGGCGGGCGGTGGAGGCGTATCTCACCATTGCGAAGCAATTGTATGATCATCACGCTTTCGTCGTCGCACGTAAATGTTCGACTCGTGACAATTTTGTCGTCAGATGGACTAGATTCCGCAGCTTGATTTGCCATCGATTGGGCGCTGCGCTCGGAGTCGTTGGGCGTTCTTGAGCAGCTTGCCAGAAGCAAATAGAATAACTGCAGTCCAAATTTGACACCCCCTGTGTCGGGGGGGAATCTTCGTAATGATGCCCTTTGTGGACTAGCACCTGTATTTTCGTCGTTCCGATCTTCCTCTTCGACGGCCGAACGTATCCGGATCCATGGCTTTCTCACAAGCAAAGCCCCTCCCAAAACTGGAGCGCCAGCGACACATACGCGGCGATGCCGACTGCGATGGCTATCCCGAGCGTTTGGAGCTGACGCGCCGTCGCGGGTGTTTGTCCGCGGGCGATGGAAGCCGCGAACACGGCAAGGTGGACCAGCAGGTAGACGGCGAGCACCACGCACAGCGCGGCCATGATCTCATCTCCGGCCGTCGCGGTACAGAAGCGGCGTTGGCGGTGCGCTGCCGGCACTAGCAGGTAGAGTGAAGGCGGCAGCGGAAGCAGCGACAGCGCGTATAGGAACCACGTGCGCCGTCCAAAGCGCCGTCGCCGGACCCGGCGCCTTCGCGAAACTCGCAAGAGTCGGCGGTCCTCGTCGCAGAACGCCGGAGCCCTGCGGTTCGCCCGCCATGCGATGTGAAAAGCGACCACAGCTCAAGCCTCCACGAGAAAGGGCTGTAAGGAAAAGTACAGCATCCCGATGACGCAAAGCCCCATAATCAGCGTTGCCGCCCAGCCGAGGAGCGCGAGCCCTCCTCCAATCGCCCACCGACCCATGACGTCCTCCCTCCGTGCGACCAGCATCATTGCGATCATGACGGGCACCGCGACGACGCCATTCAGCACCGCGCTCCAGTAGAGCGCCTCGATTGGCTTTATCGAGGCGAGATTGAGCAACATCCCAACCGCAGTCGCGACAGCGATGGTGCCGTAAAAGGCACGAGCTTCGAGCGGCCGGCGACCGAGTCCCACCGGCCAGTGCAGCGCCTCACCCACGGCATAAGCTGCCGAACCCGCAAGAACGGGCACCGCGAGCAAGCCGGTCCCGATGATGCCGGCTCCGAACAAAGCGAATGCGTAAGACCCCGCGACGGTCGCAACGCCTCGGCGGCTTGCGCCGATGACTCAATCGCGACGGGCCCGCTTCGCGCCGCCACCGCAGCCATCGAGATTAAAATCGCCAAGGCAATGAGATTCGAGAAGCCCATCCCGATCATGGTGTCGAGCTCGATCCGTTCGATCGCTTGCTGGCCCCCGTCGCCGTTTCGGACGAGCGGCTCCTGCCGCGGTCGCTCGTGAAGGTCCTCGGCCTCCTGGCTCGCCTGCCAGAAGAACAGGTAGGGACTGATCGTCGTTCCGAAAATTGCGACGAGCGTGGTTAGATAACTGGATTGCCAGATGATATGCGGCCGCACAATGCTCGCAAAGACAGTCCGCCAAGCGACGTCAGCAAGCACAACCGCAATCAAATAGGCGAGCAGCGTGGCAGCGAGCCACTTGAGCACGGAGACATACCTCTTATATTTGAGAAATACCTCCATCGTGATCGACGCGACGCCAAAGAGCAGGACAAGGGCGAACTGATTGCCCCCGATCAGCAACCGCGTCGCGTCGGCCATCGCGCCCAGATCTGCGCCGATGTTGATCACGTTGGCGACGAGAAGCAGGGTGACGGTGACCTGCAAAATCGGACCGGGGTAATATCGACGAAGATTGCCGGCCAGGCCGTGGCCGGTGGTCCGCCCGATCCGCGCGCTGATAATCTGCACCGCCGACATAAGCGGATAGGTGAAAAGCAGCGACCACGCGAGACCGAGCCCGAACTGCGCCCCGGCCTGGCTGTAGGTCGCAATGCCGCTCGGATCATCGTCGGACGCGCCCGTAACCAGTCCCGGACCAAGAATTTCGCGCAGGCGTGGCTTCGAAGGTTCGCCCGCGGCTTCTTGCTCGGCTTCGCGAGGCGAACCATTGTCGTTGCTCGGGGTGAACTTCGTCGCGGGGCTTAGATTGCCGGACAGGGCTCGAGGATCGTTGCTCTCGGTCATGCGCGCACCCGCGCCAGAAGGTGCACGGCTCGAGCCCCGGAGGCGCCGGGACGGTGACCAACGGATTTTTTGGCGACCGTCGGAACAGGCGCGGCCCGCAGACGAGCAACTTGGGGCCTGTTCGGTGCATTCGGAGCGATGCTAGTGCCGGCCCGCCTATTCGGTCCGCGGCGGTGCGACGGGACCCGTGCAAGATCCGTCACCGGAAACATCGCTCCGAAGCGGAGGGCGAGCACTGGGCGCCCGTCCACCCGATTTTCCGCCGTGGGCGGGGAGGCAGGGATCGACATGAGCCTCCCGCCCACGGCGTGGTTCCGGAGCCATGACGCGGCGTCCCTCTTTTCAGGGGGCAAGGGGACGCTCCTCCGGCAAAGGCTGGGGAACCAAGCTGGCATTGGAAAAGAACTCGCTTGGCCAAGGCGTGGCGCGAGCGGACAGGATGACCCAAAGCGCCTGAATACGCGATCTCGACCCACGCCAACGGGCGCTAATTCGCCTGCCGCTGTCCTCGATTGATTTCTGGATGCCCAGCCTTTGCGAGCATCGAGCGCCTGAACCGACACCTCAGCCTCCCGACAAGCACGATCCTTGACTGCACGAAGCAGTCCCTCGGTCGGCTTAGGCTTGTGGTGGCCGCTCTGGTCCCGCGGCGAGCAGGTCGCTTACGAGCCGTTCAGACGTTGCAACGGGATTCAGTGGTGCCGTCTGAATTACAGGTTCGATGCTATTCGCGACCGTATGCGCGACTTGCGAATGTCCACAATGGGCATGTTGACAAAGCATTGCATGCCGCGATGGGCTCGAAGGCTTGTTTTGCGGCTGTTCGCCAACATCCTTTAACCGCACCACGTTCTGCTGGACCTGGGTGACGGGTGTTGCCAATTGACCGGCGGCCCCCGCCTGGAGGCAACCCGCTTCAGACAGCGAAGGCAACAGCAGGGCAGACAGGATCGTCAGGGCAATCACAACCCTCGCGTGCCATCCACCAAGGCGCTGCCTGACTTGCATCCGCTCCTTCCGCACCTTCAGTGCTGCGACGACGTTACCGTAAGCGTAACGTATTGTGAACGAGAAAACCTACCGCCTTTTTGCCGCAAGTCTACGGCCGCTTGTTCGCGGTTGTAAGCGCACGCCCGACACCATCCGGTCGAGCCGTCGAAACGGCACAGGTCTATGCACGGCGACTTCACAGCAACCTCGTCAGTGGCATTCGATTGTCAGGTGCTTCAACTCATGGACGGGCACGAGCCGGTCGCGGATCACGCCTGCATTGATCCCGGCACTGCCGACCACTCCGACGATGGCGGCATGGGCCTCGGGACCGACACGCCAGACATGAAGATCGGCAATGCGCACATCGCCTGGCCCTTCAACGAGATCCTGTATTTCCTCGGCAACATGGCTGTCGGTCGAGTCGAGGAGGACTGAGGCGGTATCTCGCATCAGGCTCCAGGACCAGCGGGCGATTACGACGGCTCCCACGATCCCCATGACGGGGTCCATCCACACCCAGCCAAGGTAGCGGCCTGCCAGAAGGGCCGCGATTGCCAATACCGATGTGAGAGCGTCGGCCAGGACATGCACATAAGCCGAGCGGAGGTTGTTGTCGCCGCCATGGGCATGATGGTCGTGGGCACGATCGTCATGCCCATGATGGTGGTGGTGGCTGCCCGACAGCAGGAAGGCGCTGAGGATGTTCACGCCAAGCCCGATGACGGCAATCAGAGTCGCCTCGCCGAAGGCAACCTTTATGGGCTCGAACAGCCGAAGGATCGATTCAATCCCGATTCCCAGGGCGATCAGGCCAAGCACCAGCGCCGAGGCAAAGCCCGCCAGATCGCCGACCTTGCCCGTTCCGAAGCTGAACCGCCGGTTCGACGCATGTTGCTTGGCATAGGCATAAGCCATCGCCGCGACACTCAACGCGCCAGCATGGGTCGCCATATGGAAACCATCGGCCAGCAGCGCCATCGATCCGGTGACGTACCCGGCGAATATTTCGCCGATCATCATCACAGCGGTCAGCACAACAACCCACAGCGTCCTGCGAGCGTTGTCGTCGTGAGAGGCCCCTAGATACACATGGTCGTGCACAAAGGCGTCAATATCGCGGGACGTCGTCATTATTTCAGCCTTATTTCGCGTAGCGGCGGATGACCGCGATCAATTCTTCCGCCCCTGCGGCACGATCCTCGGCCGCGAGGTCGGGGTGCGCCACATGGGTGCGGACATGCTCTTCGATGATCTCGTCCATGAGACCGTTCATGGCGCCGCGCGTCGCTGCGACGAGATGCAGAGTCGCCGTACAGTCCGTCCCTGCAGCCAGCGCTTTCTCGATCGCCGCAACCTGTCCCGCGATGCGACGCACCCGCTTCAAGAGCTCATCATTGCCGTCGGTCAAATGTCCCATAGCATACCCCCCTACCCTATGTCGTTGGCGATAGCCAGAGCTGTCTCAGGCCCCGGACCCGCCTAGGCGAGTTCGCGATTGGACAGATATTCGGCTTACCACTCAGGCCAATTTATTGAGCAAACGCCCGGCTGCGCCCGCCTCGGCCGCAAGGTTGCGGTTATAAGCGAGCGGCATGCGCGGGCTCTTCCAGCGCAGCGCGTCCATGATCCCGGCGAGATCCTCGCCGCTTGCGAACAGGTCCTGGTTGAGCCCCACCCGCGTCGAATGCGCGCTGATCCCCTTGAGCAGCCGCGCCAAGTCCTCAGCCGTCAGATCGATTAGAGAGCCCTTATCGAATGCCCTCTGGATCATCGACCGATAAATTGGCCCAATCGACCCGGGATGCAGCGCGGCGGCTCCAAGGTCATACTCCACCCGCGCCGGCACCGCCGACCGAGAAATGGTCTTGCGTAGATCCCATGTCTCACGTCCGGAAATGCTATCGATCCGCCGGCCCTTCGCCGCTGGTCGGGCCTTGTAGCGCCGCACCTGCACCCGGCGGAACAGCGGCCCCGAGGATATACCTGCGGATTGCGTCCAGGCCGCAATCGCGCGCACCGAGCGCGGCGACAGGAACGCGGTCGCCCCCTCCCCTTCCTGATCGCCCTTGCTGCGCGGTATCGAGAGAAGCCGGGCCTCAGGGTCAAGAGCCTCGAGGATATGCTCGACCGCGATCGCCACCAGCTCCGAGGCCCGCAATCCGGTGTCGTAGGCCACCGACAGCAACGCGCGGTCGCGCAGGCCCGGCAAATCGTCCGCACAGGCCTCCAGAAGCGCTCGCACGTTAATCCCGCGGGGTTTGTCGCGCTCCACGTCGCGCACCGGCCCCTTAAAGCGCAGCGGCCGCGCCTGGGCCTGCGCGGTGCCCTTTTCGCGCTTGATCGCCCGCAGCCGCAATTTGACCAATTCCGCCTGTGTCGGATCCTTGAGTTCGAGCAACTGGTGGACCTTGGCAATGGACGCCTTGTAGCGGCTGAGCGAGGCCGGTTTGGCCCCCTGCCCCGCCCGCGCGTCGAGATAATCGGCCACGGACTCCGGCGAAGCCGGCAAGGTTACCCGGCCGACTCGCCGGCACCAGAGGTCGAAAGCCGCGATGTCGCTCGCGAGCGCACGCATCGAATGCGGCGACGAAGCCGCTTGATAAGCCGCGATGAGTTCGAGGTTGACGGTGATCGGCGACTGACACTGAAGCTTGGTCACCTCCCATGCCAGATCGACGGCTCCTGCGACTGACTGGCCTTCTCTGGGCGCGGGAAGGGTCTCGCCCACCATCACTTCGAAAGCGCGACGATCTGATCGTAGCTGTGCGGCTCGACCCCATAGACGCCGGCCAAGCCGTTGAACGCGTCCACCGCGACCTGCTGCAGATAATCGGCCGCGACCGAGGTCAAGGTCGCGACATATTCATAGCTCTCCTCGACCGCCGCGAACCCTTCGTCGCCGAAATCGTATCGCCCACGTGGCCACCAGCTACCCGAGAGCCCGTTGACGCCGAGCCGGACATGGATCGGCAAAGAGCCGCCATGCTCGAGCGCGAGCCTGGTGTTGCGCTTCAGAAATTCAAGCCAGTGATGAAAGAAATAGCCGGTGGCGAGACGCACCCGCCCGTCCCGCTCGAACAGGAAGCCGCCGCCCACGCCCCAGAATTCGCCGGTCTTCTCGAACCACTGGGTGATCGCGACGGTAGGATAAACGCCATCCTCGGCCGTGCCCGGCCAATAGACGAGCGCCCCGCCCCGGCTGATGCCATAGCTGAGCGAATTGGCGCGCGCGAGCAGCGCGGGATGCCCTGGGTGATTGGCGATCGCTTGCTTGGCGCCGGCCTTGGGGGTCCATTTCGAGGGAATGAGCCGGGCGTAACCGGGGAATCGGTCCATCCAGCGCAGCTTGCTGGTGCCATGCGCCGTGTTCGTCACCAGTTGCGGCTCGGCGCGATCGAACCAGAGATCGGCATCGCCCGAAAAATGCGGCTGCCAATGCACGGCCTCGGGCGGCGGCGGGGGAAGCTGATCGAGCGAGAGCTTCAGCGCGGCCGCGAGCTGCTTGGCGAGATCGCCCCGCACGCGGCGCAGTTCGGCGGTATCGGTGCCCGGCGGTAGATCGAACCCGATCGGTCCGCGGCGTCCGCGCATGTCGAACGGCAGCTTGTCGAGAACGGCGCCGTCGAACGCCGTGTTCCAGACCTGGATGACGCGGTGCTCGGTGAGCGCCCGGTTGGCATAGCCCATCTCGAGCAGGACATTGGGGTTCGCGCAGGCTTTGCCGCTCTCCGACACCGCGATCGGCGTGACGTCGCCGACGAACACCGCGGCCTCGTCGATCTTGCGGTAGATGGTCGCGACGATGTCGGGCGAGCCGGCCACCCCCTGCGTGTCCGAGGTCAGGCCCGGCCGATCGGCCTCCTCGAGGTCGGCCGCGAGGATCGCGATCGCCTCATCGAGCGCATAGCGGATCACTTCGCGCGTCACGCGGCCGTCGAGATCGCTCTGCCAGGACCAAAATACCGTTGTTCCCACCCGCTCGCGCTCCCTGCTGCTTCGCCCGAGCCATAGCCCACATTATAGATGGAGCGCAATTCCGCTTATGTGATAACTGCAATTATCACATGTTCGTTCACCAACCACCTGAGTAGTTGTGCAGTGTTTTGGCATTCACTACACATCCGGCATGGAGCGCTTCCATCCCCTCGCCGCCGACACCGACGTCCCACCCGAGGAGCTCGCCCTCGCGCAAGGCGAATGCGCGCTGGCGCTCGGCCGGCTCGACGGGCTCCTCGCCAGCCTCACCGATATCGAAAAACGGCTGTTCTGCGTAGGGCTGCTGCGGGAGGTGTTGCTTTCATCCCTGGCGCAAGCGGGATTTGCGGACGCCGAACACCGGTTCAACGCCTGGTTCGCCGGGCTCGACCGCGGCCCCCAAGAGACACCCCTCACCGGCTGCTCCGCCTATGCCGTGGTCCGCGCCCTGCTCGGCGAACTCAGCCGTCATCCGTGGGAACCGCTCGCCGATGCCGCGCAGACCATCGCTCTGGCCGCTCGCTTCGGGGCCGACCGCCCGATGCAAGCCGAAGACGCGCTGGCGGAGGAAGCGATCGGCAGGGCGATCACGCTAATGAAACAGGCCGGCGCGGATGACGAGACCCCCCTGCCCTTCGCGGGTCTGGCCCGCCTGCACGCTCTGCTGCGCGCCGATCCGCGGTTCGCGCCGCTGGAGCGCGCGGTGCAAATCCGTTCGTTTGGGAACCGCGCGGTGGCGATCGAGCAGGCCGCCCCGCGCACCCCGCTCTGGGCGGTCGATGCCGCGCTGGGGCGGCTGCTGACCGCGTCCGGCGCGTGGGCCCGCGCCCTCCCCTGCCCCGGCGCGGTGACGGCGCAAACGCTGCAGCCGCAGCTCTGGCCGGGCGAACGCGCCATGCTGGCGGCCCGCAGCCTCCAGCGCAGCGTGACCCGGCTTGCCGAGCTGGTCGCGCAAGCGCCGCGGCGCGCAGCGCTGATGCGCGAGCAGTTGGGGCACCTGCGCTCGAGCGCGCGGGCACCGCAGGTGTGGATCCTGCTCGCTGGTTTTGCGCCACTCGGGCTCGATCAGATCACCTGGGCGTTCGGGATCAGTCGGCGCGGCACCTATGCGATCGGCGACGCCCTTGTGGCGGCGCGCATGGCACGGCGGGAGACGGTCAAGGGGAAGGTCCTGCTGGTCGCCGAAGAACCGGGAAGGGATTGGCAGCCGGCGTCTTTGGACCAGGCTACCGCCCTCCCCCATGCGGCTCTTGCCGAGTTCGACGCGGCGATGGGCGAGATCGACCGGCTGCTCGCCGGCAGTTCTGGCCATCCCTGACGCGGCCTCGCGCGCGTTAGGCGTGTATGAAAACTGATCTCTTCTTGACGTTATGTACAGATATCATACATAGACAGAGAAAGAAGGAGATGGCCAATGGCCACAACTGCCCATTCCGGCGTCCCCGCCAAAGCGCCCAGCCGCAAGGATCTGAGCGGTCCGGCGCTGCGCACCTTTTTCCGCATTGCCGACGCCTGGGACCTCAAGGAAGCCGAGCAGATGAAGCTTCTCGGGCTCGACAGCCGCTCGACCTTCCAGACCTGGAAGCGCGGCGCGGTCGCGGCGATTCCCAAGGATGCGCTGGAGCGCATCTCCTATGTCATGGGGATCTACAAGGGGCTGAAGATGCTCCTGCCCCGTACCGCCAACGAATGGGTACGCAAACCCAATGAGGCGCCGCTGTTCGCCGGACGCCCGGCGATCGAGCGGATGGCCTCGGGCAATGTCGCCGATCTCTACGTGGTGCGTCAATATATCGACGCGCAGCGCGGCTGATGGATGCCATTGCGACGACGCAAGTGCGGTGGCAACCGTGCTACCGGATCGTCGCAAGCCGGTTCCCGCCCATATCGCTGTTTGAGGATGTCGCGGATCCGGCCGACCTGGAAGCGGTCTATGCGATCGAGGCGATGACCAACGACCGGCTTCGCGACGAGGTCGGGGACCTCGCCCTCGTCCCACCGGAGGACCGCGTATCGGGACCCGGAACATCGGCGATCATGGCAGCGTTCACCCACCTAAATCCCGATGGCAGCCGGTTCTGTGACGGCAGTTTCGGGCTGTTCTACGCTGCCAGCACCATCGAGACTGCGGTTGCCGAGACGCGCCATCACCGAACCCGCTTCATGGCGTACACCCACGAACCGGCGCAGGAACTCGACATGCGCGTCTACGCGGTCGACCTGGACGCCATGCTCCACGATATTCGCGGCCTGCGCGATGAACGCCCTGCCCTCTACGCCCCGGACAGCTATGCCGCCGGCCAGGCGCTTGGCCGGCACCTGCGTGAGCAAGGTTCGGATGGCATCGTGTACCAAAGCGTGCGCGACGCCGACGGCGAGTGCGCCGCGGTGTTCCGCCCTCGCCTACTCGCCAACAGCCGACAGGAGCGGCACCTGTGCTACGTTTGGGATGGCCGGGCGATTGTCACCGTCTACGAGAAGAAGACATTCGCCTAAAGGTCCTGCGGACAAGCTAACCTTTCGGCCTTGAGTGACGCCTGTCAGGAATAGACCCCGGCAGCCATACGATCGAGATCTTCCATGACGATATCGATATCGCCATTCGCAACCAATTCCGCGGCCGTTTTCCCAACTCCAGAAATGGGTTGATGCTTGAACCAGATAACCGCCTTGCCTTCTTCGCCTGCAAGTTCTGCCGCTCGCGTTATAACTCGGGCTATTTCCTCCAGTTTAATCTGCACGGTCGGGGCGGAGGGATACAGAGTCATGGCCTTAGGATCCAGGCGAGCAACGCGAGCCAAATGCGCCATGGAGAAGCGCAGGCGCTCCGCCAGACGACGGGGCGAGATGATCTCATTCTCGCGAATGTCATCCTGGAAGGCTGCAGTCATAGGGCAGTCCATATTCAACATGTGAAGACAAAACTCTCACGTCTCAGAACCGCTGAAGATTGTCCTAGCTCCAATGCTGATCGAGCAGCGCTTTCAACGCGGCCTCCGCTTCAGCCCGCGTACCACCGGCATGCGGGAGCAAGGTAAGTTTGAGACCCTTACGATCCACCGCCTCCACTTTCAGCAATGGTTTCCCCCCTTCGGACACGATCGTTTCCGGCTTTCCTGACTTCTTGGGGGATCCTGACCTCTTGGGGGGATCGGCGGCCAGAGCGAGCGCGCGTATGATATCGGGGACCGGCATCGGTGCTGCGCGATCGGACTGCACCTGAGCGAGACGTCCCGCCTCGGCGAACACACGCTGCCGCCGATCCTCCGGTTTCAAGAGAGGCTTGATCGCGGTGACATGCTTGATCCTGAGATCCTGCGGAAGGGCGAAGGCCGCCATCAGTTCCGCCGGCAGCCGGGCAAGGTCGAGATAGCGGCTGAGCCAGCTTTCCGTGACATTGATCCGCTCGGCCATCACCTTCTGGCGCCCCTCATAATAGGCGTCGAGCGCGCGCAGATAGTCGCGCGCGCGCTCCAGATCGGTGAGATCGTCGCGCGCCCGATTCTCGAGGTCAGCGAGACGGAAGGCCTCCTCGTCGGTAAGGCTACGGATATCGACGAGAAAGCGGAAATCCGGATAGTTGTGGGCGCGCAGCCAACTGATCGTCCAATGCCGGCGCGCGCCGCAAATCACCTCGAAATCGAAGGCAGGATCGTCCTTCACGCGGCGAACGATGGCGGGCATTTCTTGCTTGCCCTGCGCCTTGATGCTCTCGATGAGGTCGGCGCACCGCTCCTCATTGAGGAGCGCATATTCGCGGTTATGCCCCGCCCACATTCGGCAGCGCGCGGGATCGACAAGCTCATGGGTGCGCGAGACGACGCTGCCCGTCGCCAATTCGGCAAGCCGGCTTTCCCGGCCCGCCAGCACGCTCGCACCGATGCCAGGGCGCCGCGCCGCTGGGGCTTGCGCCCCCGGGTCGATTCCGGCGACCAGATCAGCCGCGAAGTTGGCGTTCTTCTTGCTCATCATCCACCCCTTCTACCCGGAATTGCACCGGTGCAATTTTGCTCGCATCAGGCGAGTCCTTCCTTGCGAAGCCGCGTCAAATGGCTCGGCCACATCGACCGAATGTCGACCTCAATTTCACTGTTCACGCCATCAAGATAGGCAAGGCAGCGGTTGCGCACCGCCGAACTGGTGACCGGGCCGTCCAGCTCGTAGACGGTCATCAGCCGCGCCGTTGCATTGTCGATTTCGGCCGAATCCTTGAGCGGCGTACGGACGATCGCGTGACCGAAAAGGGTCCGCATCAGGTTCAGCAGTTCCTTCTGCATCGACTTATTCTCATCGACCTTGGACGCCACAAAGCGCAGGAACTGCAGCGACGGCGCCAAGCCGCGATCGGCCAGCGTCTCTATGGTCTCATCGAGCATGGCGAGGAAGGCCGCAGTCGACGAGAAGTCCATCACCGTCGGCGGAACCGGCACCACAAGCGCATTGGCTGCGCGCAGCACCGAAAGCGAGATCGCGCCAAGCGCCGGAGGCGGATCGAGAACCACCACATCGAACCGATCGGCAATGCTCGCGATGCCTTGCGCCATGCGGTCGATCAGGTTCCCCTGCCCCCGCGCCATGCGCGCTGCGATTTCATATTCCGACTGGAACAGCCGCAGATTGGCCGGAACAAGCTCGAGGCCGTCGAAGTGGGTCTTGCGCAGGGCATAGTCGAGCGACTCCATGTCGTCGTGCCGCAGGAATGGATAGAGCGTGTCCTCCTCGGTCAGGTCGAGGTCGGGCACATAGCCGAATAGCGTGGTTGCCGACGCTTGGCTGTCGCAATCGATGAGAGCCACCCGGTAGCCCTTGATCGCGAGATATTGGGCCAGGTGCACCGACAGAGTCGATTTCCCCACCCCGCCCTTGAAGTTCTGCACCGCGATAACGCAGCAGGGATCGGTTGCGGCCCGCCAGGGCCGGGTGCCGAACAGTCCGCGCATGTCGTTGAGCTGCGCCAGGGTATAGCCGACACGCCGATTATTCTCGGTTCGCGGAGGCGGCGGCAAGCGGCCGTCCTTCTCGGCCTCGCGAATGGCCGCCGCGGTTCGGCCGACCAGTTCCGCGGCCTTGCCAATCGGGAACGTCGGCTCGCGCCGCTCGTCCGCCCGGGCACTCCGCGCGGAGTCGCGGAGCCGCTCGAGGACAGAGCTGGTCCGTTGTGCGAGCGTCGAGACGGACAGCAGGTCCTGCGTGCCCTCAATGTCGAGTGATGCAGCCAAGAGAGGCCCCCTTGCGAAACTAGAGGGGGCATAGCTCAATTTGCACTTTTAGGTCAATCGAAGGCTGATTTTCGCAAGTCGGCCCAGCCCGAAGGGCGAAACTTGCCCAATCTGCGCCGCAGACCTTTTGCGCCCCCTCGCAACCTGACCCCTTGGGGGCAGTTCATCCCGAAATTGCACCGGTGCAATTTCGGCTCAGGGGCGCCCGCGTCGTGCCAGGAAACTCTCGCAGAAGCCGGTCCAGGATGCGATCAGCTTGGCGCCCTTGAGCTTCGCCAGCCTTTCGCCCATCTGCGCGCGATAGGCATCGGCAATGAGATCGATGTCCCAACCGCCGCCAGCCGAACGGCCGATGGCCGCGAGCGTGTCCGAGCCAAAGCGGATCGTGCCGTTCGGGAAGGTGACCTCCCCTGCCCCAGCCTTATCCTTTGACACCAAGGCCGCCACCGCCGCCTGTGTGACAGCCTCGACGGCAACGGTCTCCACCTCGTCCTCGCGCCGCGCCTTTCTGCCCGCAGAGTGCCGACCGATCTCATCCACGGTCGCGATTTGGGCCGGAGCATCCTTGGGCTCAAAGCGGAATTCGATTTCGGTGACAGTTCTGCCCTGGCGGATCTCCCGCCACTCCACGCGAAAATGGGCGAGCTGGTCGATTTCGGCCTTCGCCTTTTCGAGAACTTTGCGGCGCAGCTGCGCGAAATCCTTGTAGACGTCCGGCGCGATGCCGAGCAGCGCACGCAGCGCCGTCATGTCGCCCTTCCAGAGCGACTGGCGCCTATGCAGCCTCAGCGCCCCGATCTCGTACAGCTTGAGCGCATAGGTTGATCGGAAGCCGAGCACCGCCTGGCGGTTCAGGACCGCATAGGTCTCCGATTCCTGGATCAGCTTTCGGGCTTCGGGCGTGAACTCCCACTCGATCCACCCAGCGTCCGCGCCCTCTTCGTCTTCCGCTTCTTCGCGCGACGACGAGATAAGCGAAAAGCGCAGCGTCGCCTTCTTGCCGCGCCAGGACTTGTCGTCGACCGCGAAAAGCGTGCGGTGCAATTCCTCAAGCATATCCGAGATGCGCTCATTGCCCTTGTGGCCGCGGCGGATGTCCGCCTTTCGCATCTTGTGCGGGCGGTCCTCCCAGGCATCACCGCCCGCGGTCAAAATCATCAGCGCAAGCAAACGCGAAGCAGTCAGGCTAAGCGACTGGCCTTTGACGAACTTGACCTCGACGATGCTGCCGGGCTTGGCGAACTCGTCACCGCCCTTTGCCTGCAGGGCGGCAGCCACCCGCATCGCCCGTCCCGGAGAAGCGTCATCGCCGGTGGGGGAGGACGTTACAGCGTGATCTAGGGCTTGCTCGTCATCCATGCCATGAAGTCTGCGCCGATTCGTCCAGCGTGGGAGAAAATCTGCCTGACCTGTCCTTACGCGTCAAGTCAGGGCAGGATAGACACCGGATTCGGCCCCCAAGAGGTCAGGATGGAACTTCGCTCCGAAGCAGCAAACCATGAGGAAGTGCGGCGAGTCGCGTTTCCAAGCGCCCGGACCCGCGCAAACGGCAGCGCGGACGCCGAAGAAAGTCCCTGACGAACGCTATGGCGAGCGAATCACTCCAGCAGGAAGCTGTCCCCCATACGGTCAGGAAGGCCCCAGCAGGTCAGGTTGCATCCCCCGATCGGTCAGGGAAGCGCCCCCGGAAGGGCAGGCAAAATCCCCCGTCCGGTCAGGATAAGCTTGCTCAAACCCGCAGAAATGCTGTGCTTTCGGCCTCCTGAATCTGAATCCTTTTGAATCGGAAAAGCTTCCGCTGCGAGCAGCGGCGTTTTGATTCTTTTTATTTTGAGAAAGAGATCGGCGTCGCGCCTGATGCAATCGTTCAATCCCCCCGCCTGGAGGGATACGCGAAGTTAGCCGCCTACGATAGGCTGCCGGCCAAATGACCTTGCGCATGGAGGGTGCATGATCAACTTCGCCAAGTTCGAGATCATCGGCCGGATCGGGGAAATCGACGCGCGGCCGAAAGTCACCCTGCTGTCGGTCTGCGCGAATTATCGCCGCAAGGGTGACGATAACGAATGGCAGGAAGACAGCCACTGGAACCGCGTGAGCGTCTTCAGCGAAGGCCAGCGAAAACATATCGCCGACCGGGCTCAAGTCGGGGATCTCGTGCGCATAGCCGGGCGGCTCAAGGACAGCTCCTATGAACGCGACGGCGCGACGCACTACACAACCGATCGCATCGTCGAGGAATTCGGGATCCTGGCACCCAAAGGCATGCCGGGGTGAAATACCGGGGAGGGGAGGGCGCAATCAGCAGCGGCGCTCCACCACTTCCAAGGATTAGTCGATGCCCATAGCTGCTCCCCATCGCGCCAAAGCCATTGTCGAAGCCCTGGGTGGGATCTGGCGCGGTACGCGCGGCGAATGCCGGTGCCCGGCACATGACGATCATGGTCCCAGCCTGTCGGTACGCCTGGGCGAGCGGGCGATCCTGTTCCACTGCTTTGCCGGCTGCGACACTCGCGATGTTCTGGCTGCTTTGCGCCGGCGCAAACTTCACGATGCGGAGCCGCTCAGCATGCCGCGCCAGAAGGCGGCCGCGGACCATCGCCCTCTTGCACTTCGCCTATGGAAGGCGAGCCAGCCCATCGCTGGCTCGCCAGCGGCCGACTATCTGGCGGCGCGCGGTCTGCCGCCTCCCTATCCGCGTTGCCTGCGCTACAATCCGCGCACCATCGTCGGGGCCGGTGAGCGCCGCCGGTTCTTTCCGGCGATGATCGCCGCGGTCGAGAATGATCTGGGGGTTGTCGCCGTCCAGCGGACCTGCCTCGATCTTGCCGACATCCTGCGCAAACCCTTGCCAAAACCGAAGATTGCACTTGGCCTTCTCGGCGACGCGGCCATTCGTCTGGCGCCGGCCGGCGAGGAGCTTGGCCTTGCCGAAGGCATCGAGGACGCCCTTTCAGCAATGGCCTGGTTCGGAACGCCGACCTGGGCGCTGGGCGGGGTCGAACGCCTTGGGCTTGTCGCCATCCCCGAACGGGTCAAGCGTATCATCGTCTATGGCGATCGCGGTGCCGCCGCTGCGGCCATGCTCAAAAAAGCCCGCCCGCATCTCACAGCCAATGGACGCGAGCTGGTGCTTCGGCTGCCGGAACGGCACGCGGACTGGAATGATGCTTGGCGTGTCCGCCAGGCCGCCGAGGCGGCCTGAGAGGGGAGGGGGCCTTTAGACTGATGACCTGGCGCTGATGCCAGGTGTCAGACCTGGAGATGCCCCATGGCCACACAACCCCTAGCGCTCACGCTGCCGCTCGATGATCCCGCCCGTATCGCTGCTCAAGGCATAGCCGACCGGCTGTCCGAAGGACGTCCGGTTGCACGTAACGACCTCCTTGCCGAAATGGCCTCCGCCTTCGGTGGCTCGAGCGCCGATGGCCTGTGGTCATTGCGCGACGCCTACGATGTGCTCGAACTCGCGCAGGTCCTCCATCTGAAGAACGCGACGCTCCCGGCAGATGCGAATGCGCGGCTCGCCCAGCTGATCGCTATGACGGCGGCGCTTCCCACGCAAAGCGTGCGTAGCGAAACGCAGATCGCGTTCCAGCAATTCTCGACCCCGGCGCCGATCGGCTTCCTTGCCGCCAAGGCCGCCGCGATCACGGCGTGCGATATCGTGCTCGAGCCCTCGGCCGGGACCGGCCTCCTGGCCGTAGACGCCCATCTCGCCGGCGCGCGCCTCCTTCTCAATGATATCGATGCCTGGCGCACGCGTTTGCTGCGTCACGCCTTTCCCGAAGGCAGGCTGAGCACGCATGATGGCGAACTGATCGACGATATGCTCGATCCGCAACTGGTGCCGAGCGTCGTGCTCCTCAATCCGCCCTTCTCGCGAAGCCAGGGGCGCGCGCGCGATCGCCATGCCGCGCTTCGCCATTTGCGCTCCGCGCTGTTGCGGCTTGCTCCAGGCGGGCGCTGCGCCGTTATTCTCCCCGACCGCATCGAGACGGAGGACGCGGATTGGCTGCACGCCACTGCGGGCGCGCATGCCCGGCTGCATCTCGACCTGCCGCCCGATGCCTATGCCAAGCACGGCACCGGCCAGGCAGTCCAGCTCATACTCCTCGAAAAGGACGGGGCAGGGGGCTCGGTCCCGCGCCAGACCTGCACGACGCTCGGCGCTGCGCTTGCGGCCATCGATGCGATGGCGACCCCATGCGCGCCGCAGCCGCAGCCGATCTCCCGCCCCAGCGGATTGTTCCGGGGCCTCACGCGGCGGACCCGCCCCGTCTGCTCGCGTGCGGCGGTGACCCTGCCCACGACCCGCGCGGTCGCCTATCACCGTCTCGACGCGCCCGCACCCGCGGGCGAACCGCAAGGGATTTACCTGCCCTATCGGCCGAGCCGTCTGCTGATTGCCGATGCTCGTGAGCACCCAAGCGCGCTGGTCGAATCGCAGGCAATGGGATCGATTGCCGCACCCCCGGTCGCTTATGAACCCGTGCTGCCGGCCAGGATCCTGGACGACGGCCTGCTCTCGGACGCGCAGCTCGAAACGCTGATCTACGCTGGCGCGGCGTTCGAGCGCGATCTTCCCGGGCGGTTCATATCCAGCGAGGAGGGTCTTTCGCTGTCGCCGGCAGAGGCCGGTAACGCCTATCGGACCGGCTTTTTCCTTGGCGATGGCACGGGCGCCGGCAAGGGGCGGCAGGTGGCAGGCGTCATCCTCGACCAGTGGTTGCGTGGCAACCGCCGCCACCTCTGGATATCCAAGAGCGAGACGCTGGTCGAAGACGCTCGCCGGGACTGGTCGGCGCTTGGCGGCTTGCCGCTCGACATCCAGCATCTCAACCAGTGGAAGCTCGGCACCCCGATCGCGCTGGGCGATGGGATCCTCTTCCTGACCTATGCCACCCTGCGCTCCAACCGCGGCGACAGGGGCACGCGGCTGCGCCAGCTGATCGAATGGATGGGTGAGGATTTCAGCGGCGTCATCGTTTTCGACGAGGCGCATGAAATGGCCGGGGTGGCCGGCGGCGAGGGCCGGTTCGGCGCCACGAAAGGGTCCGAGCAGGGCATTGCCGGCGTCCGCCTGCAAAATCTCGCTCCGCGCGCCCGGATTCTCTACGTCTCGGCGACGGGCGCCTCGGATGTCAACAATCTTGCCTATGCGACACGCCTCGGATTGTGGGGACCGCAGACGGCCTTCGCCGACCGGCGGGCCTTCGTGGAATCCCTGCGCCGAGGCGGCATCGCGGCGATGGAGTTGATCGCCCGCGACCTCAAAGCGCAGGGCCTCTATGCCGCGCGGGCGCTCAGCTTCGCCGGCGTCGAATATGACATCCTCGAGCATCGGCTCAGCGAAGAACAGATCGCCGTCTACAATGCCTATGCCGATGCCTGGGCGATCATTCACAACAATCTGCAGGCCGCGCTCGCCGCCACGCGCGTCACCGACGGCTTCAGCGGTGCCACCTATAATAGCGGCGCGAAGGCCGCGGCATTGTCGATCTTCGAATCGACCAAGCAACGCTTCTTCGGCCAGATCCTGCTGTCGATGAAGCTGCCCTCGCTGATCCCGGCGATCACCGCCGATCTCGCGCGCGGCGACTGCGCCGTCGTCCAGCTCGTGTCGACCTCGGAAGCGATGCTCGATCGTGCCCTTGCCGACCTGTCCCCCGAGGAGCGCGCCTGGCTCGATATCGAGCTGTCCCCGCGCGAATTCCTGGTCGATTATCTGACCGCGGCCTTTCCCGTGCGCCAGATGCGCACCTATACCGACGATAGCGGCACGGTGCGCTCGGAACCGATGATCGACGAGGCCGGGCAGCCCGTGCTGTGCCGGGAAGCGATGGCCATGCGCGACCAGCTCCTCGAGCAACTCTGTGCGCTGCCGGTCGTCGGCTCGGCGCTCGATCACATAATCGGGCATTTCGGGACGGAGGCTGTGGCCGAGGTGACGGGCCGCAGCCGGCGGATCGTCGTCGATGCCGACGGCCGTCAGCGGATCGAACGGCGCAGCGCGCGCACGAACCTCGCGGAGACCGACATCTTCATGCGCGGCGAAAAGCGCATCCTGATCTTCTCCGACGCCGGCGGCACGGGGCGGAGTTACCACGCCAGCCTCGACGCGCCCAATCAGAGCCGCCGCATTCACTATCTCCTCGAGCCCGGTTGGCGCGCGGACGCGGCGATCCAGGGGCTGGGCCGCACGCACCGCACCCACCAAGCCTGCCCGCCCTTGTTTCGGCCCGTTTCCACCGATTGCCGTGGCGAACGGCGGTTCATCTCGACCATCGCCCGGCGCCTCGACAGCCTGGGCGCGCTGACCCGTGGCCAACGCCAGACCGGCGGGCAGGGACTTTTCGACCCCCGCGACAATCTGGAGTCCGACTTCGCGCGGGAATCGCTCGACCAGTGGTTTCGCCTGCTGTTCCAGGCAAAACTCCAATCGGTCCACTTCGATCAGTTCCAGGCGCTCACCGGTTTGAACCTGGCCGGGGAGGGCGGGGGGCTCACCGAGACCTTGCCCACGATCCAGCGGTGGTTGAACCGCATCCTGGCGCTGCGCATCGACCTGCAGAACGCGATCTTCGACGAATATCTCGGCTTGATCGAAGCACGGGTGGAAAAGGCACGCGAGGCCGGCACCCTCGATCTTGGCGTCGAAACGATCGCGGCCGACCGTATTTCGATCCTCGACCGGACGGTGATCCGGCGCGATCCCGTGAGCGGCGCCGAAACCGAGATCCTGCGTATCGAAACCGAGGAGCGATATCGGCCGCTGACCCTGGAGCGAGCGCATTGGCTTCTGGCCGACCCGGAAGCGCGCGGGTTGATCAACCCGCGTTCCGGCAAGGCCGCCATTTGCCGGCCGACCTTCTCGCTGACGGACGAAGAGGGGCGGACCGTGCGCCGCTATGAGCTGGTGCGGCCGACGCGCACCGAACGGCACCGGCAGGACCTCTTCGCCGAAACCCATTGGACCGACGTGGACCGGGCGAGCTTCGACGAAGCCTGGCAGGCCGAATGCGACGCAATGGCGGCGCAGACGCGCACGCAGATCATCTATCTGGTCACTGGCCTGCTGCTTCCGGTGTGGGGCAAGCTGCCCGACGATCATGTCCAGGTCTGGCGGCTGACGAGCGATGACGGCCAGTCGCTTCTCGGGCGTCTTATTCCGGCGCCGCTGGTTGAGCGGATTGCCAGCGCATTCGGCATCGCGGCCCATGTCGAGATCGACCTCGGCGCGCGGGTCGAGCACGTCCGCACCTCGGGCGAGATCATGCCGATCGGAGCGCTGCGGCTGAAGCGCGCCTTGGTCGCCGGCGATCAACGCCTCGAATTGCTGGACTGGAAGCCCGAGGCGCTGCCGCATCTCAAGGCGGCGGGCTGCTTCACCGAGATCATCCAGCACCGCACGCGGCTGTTCGTTCCCCCGAGCCGCGCCCTCGAGATCCTCGCCAGGATCACGGACTGACCCGCGACCGCGCCAAGCGACCGAAGAGAGGGGAGGGGGCCTTCGGCCGGGTGGGCCTGAGTGGCTCAAGCCGGCCGACGAGGTCGGCGCAACCCTCGAAGGAGACAACCGATGATCCAGTCCGTGAAGGTCAAGAACCTCTCGCTCTCGAAGGACAATGTCCGCAAATCCAATCGCGATGCCGACCTCGACAGCCTCGCCGACAATATCGCCGCGCATGGCCTGTTGCAGAATCTCGTGGTCACGCCGCTCAAGAAGGCAGGACATTTCACCGTCAAGGCGGGTGGCCGCCGCTTGCGGGCGCTCCAGCGGCTGATCGATTCAGGTCGGCTTGCCGGGGACCATGAGGTTCAGGTGCTGGTGCTCGAGGATGATGCCGGATCGGCCGAAGCGAGCCTTGCCGAGAATTTCCACCGCGTCGCGATGAACCCGGCGGATGAGTGCTCGGCTTTCAAGCACTTCCTCGACAAGGGCGCGAGTGCCGAGGATGTGGCGAAACGTTTCGGCGTCACGACCCGCTTCGTTGAGCAGCGGGTACGGCTTGCCGAACTGGCTCCTCTCGTATTCGCGGCGCTGGCGGCGGGCGAGATCACGCTGGGGGTCGCCCAGGCTTATGCCGTCACGCCCGACGTCGATCGCCAGGCGCGCGTGTTCGAGAGCATGAGCCGGTCCTATTATGGCGACAATCCCGACAATATCCGCCGTGCGCTCCTCAACGGAACGGTCAAGGCGACCGACGCCAAGGCACGGTTCGTCGGCCGCGAGGCCTATGTCGGCGCGGGCGGCCGGATCGAGCGCGACCTGTTCGGTGAAGATGTGGACGAGAGCTGGATCGACGTGGAGCTCATCGAGCAGCTGGCCGCCCAGAAGCTTGAAGCGGCCGCGGAAGCGCTCGCTGCCGAACAGAAGCTGGCGTTCGTGACGCCGGTTCTCGCGACGCATGTGCCCTATGATACGGAGTGCCAGCTCCACGAATATCATCCGCCGCTGCGCGAATTGAGCGGGGACGAGCAGGAGCGCGTCGATAGTCTCTCGGATGAGGGCGACGCGCTCATCCGCGAACTTGAGACCGAACTCGAGGACGGCACGCCCGAGGCCGAGGCGGCTTCGGCGCGTCTCGCCGACATCGAGCGGGAACTCGATACGATCGAGGCGTCGCGCACGATGGTCGATGATGCGATCAAGGACCAGCTGGGCACCTTCATCTATCTGGCGCCCGATGGCAGTCCGCGGGTGCACAGCCGCATGTTCAGCGAGCGCGCCATCCGGCAGGCGGGCGAGGATGCAGAACCCGAAGCACCGTCCGGCAAGGTCGCGGCCTCCCGGCTCAGCGCGACGCTGGTTGACGAACTCGCGACCCAGCGCCGGCAGATCCTGGCAGCCCATGTCGCCTCGGATGCCGGGTTCGCGCTCGATCTCACGATATTCCTGATGGCGCACCGGACGGTGTTCGCCAGCAGCTATGTCCGGGACCACGCGACGTTGCAGGCCGCCGCCGCGAGCTTCCCGATCGTCAGCTTCCGCGATGAAGGTAGCGCGGCGAGCAATGTCCTGACCGAACAGCGCCAGGCGCTCGATGTGAGCTGGGCAGGCGGGAACACGCTGTCGTCCCGCTTCGATGCCTTCCGGCAACTGGATGAACAGGCGCGCGCCGATTGGCTCGCCCATGTCATGGCGCAGACGCTGGAGCCGACACTCAACGTCGACGATGGCGGGCGCCGCAACGGCTTCCACGATCATCTCGGACGGCTGCTCGACATTGATGTCGCGCAATGGTGGCGGCCCGATGCCCAGAACTTTTTCGGGCGGGTGAAGAAGGACGTCATGCTCGAAGCGCTCGACGAGATCGGCGGGCCGGTGCTGCGCGGCCGATACAAGGACGCCAAGAAGGGTGACCTTGCCAATGCCTGCGCTGCGCTCTGTTCGGGGCAGGGCATCGTCGAGGCCGAAGTCCGGGAAAAGGCGCTCTCCTGGCTGCCCGACGAGATGCGGTTCGGCGCGATCGAAAAGCCCGAAAGCTTCCGGAGCTATTCCGCTTTCCTCAGCGATGAAGACGACAGCGACGGCGGGGCAGGGGAGATCGCCCCCGATGGCGATGCTGGCGACTTCGAACAGGCCGCCTGAGGCGAACGCCTAACGGCGGGCGGCGCTTTCGTGTCGCCCGCCGCCCTTCATCGGCGGCGCTGAGACAGCCGCTCTTTCGCGGAGTATCCACCATGACCCAATCATCGGGCCGGCCCTCGCCGGCCGAGACCATCACGCGCGCCATCATCGACCGGCTCGAGGCCGGTGTGCGTCCCTGGGTACGGCCCTGGCGATCATGCGCCGCGCAAGGGCGCCCGCTGCGCGCCAATGGCGAGCCCTATCGCGGCATGAACACCTTTTGGCTATGGCTGGCCGCCGAGCAGTGCGGCTATCGGTCCCGCTACTGGATGACCTATCGGCAAGCACAAAGCCTCGGCGGGCAGGTCCGTGCCGGTGAGCAGTCGCAATTTGCGATCTTCTACAAAGCCTATTCGAAGAAGGTCGATTCCTACGAACGTCCGGGTGAGCTCGTCGATGAGCAGCGCCGGGTCATGCGGTCCTATGCGGTCTTCAATGCCGATCAGATCGATACACTGCCGGGCGATTTCTATCCCGAAGCCCTCTCCCTCGTCCCGCCGGGCGACCGGCTCGGTCCGCGGGCGGAGCGCTTCGTCGATCGGCTGCCCGCGCGGCTGCGATGCGGCGGCGATCGTGCTTATTATGATCTGCGCGCGGACGTCATCACCATGCCGCCGGTCGAGCAATTCGACACGCGCGCCGCCTGGGCAGCCACCATTGCGCATGAGGCCGGCCACTGGACAGGCCATCCAGCCCGGCTTGCCCGATCGTTCGGGAAGCGCTTCGGCGATCAGGCATATGCGTTCGAGGAGTTGGTCGCCTTATCTGGACAGTCTGCGCCGCTCGCAACTTTGCAGTAAGGTCGGCGATGGACGCCCACGGTAGGCAGTAATCAGGCTGGCCGTAGCGCTGACCCAAGAGCTGGCGGAGGCCAGCCTGATTGCTGCCGGGTCATAGTGCGCAACGGTGTGAAGGTCAGCTTCCCGGTGGGGGGGCCGGGGGGAGGGCTTCGCGCCGGTGTCGATCATTACTGTTTGCGAGCGCCGCGAGGCCAGGGGCCTCGATGCGCATGTGCCGCTGATCCTGCGCGGCGACGCGCTCTATGATCCCGATCTGGATCGCTTCTTTCTCGACCTGCCGTTGTCGGGCGTCCGCTCGCGGCACTCGCTTCGCGCCTATGCCTATGATGTCGTTGTCTGGCTTCGCTTTCTCGATGCCTGCGGCAAGACCGTGTGGGCTGCGACCCGCGACGATGTCGACGCCTATCATCGTGAGCGACGCCGCGACGAGGCCGATCACCGGATAACGGCCGCAAGCTGGAACCGCGCCGTCGCCAGTCTCGATCGCCTTTACCGATGGGGTGAGCAGCACGGGCTGATCACCGACGCGCCGTTCAGCCGCCGCGCCGTGTGGCGACCGGCGCATGGTGGCCGTCGCGGCATGATCGCGGCGCGCAATGACGCCTATGAACGTGTTGCCAGGCGATCAGATGTGCGGTTCGTCACGATGGACGACTACCGTATTTTCCGCGAGGTCGGCCTGCGCGGCCTTACCCCTGACGGCACCGAGCGCCCCGGCGCGCGCGACCGGAACGGGCTGCGCAACGCGCTGTTTGCCGATCTTCTCGTCACCACCGGCCTGCGCCTCGAAGAGGCGTCGGGCCTGCTCGCCGCCGAGCTCGCGGCGATCGACCGCGAGGACGGCGATGCCCAACAACTTTGGCTGCCTCTCCCGCCACCGCTGACCAAGGGCGACCGGGGACGCAGCGTCCTGCTCCCGCGTCGGCTGCTTCGTCAGATTGCCGCTTACGTCGCCGTCGAGCGCGCAGCGGGCGTGGCCAAGTTCGCCGCGCGAGACGGCGCGACCAAGCTCGAACGATCGATCCCTGTCACCCGCGCCGGTCTCGACCGCATGCGCGATATCTGCACCCCGGAGGAACGATGCCGCCTGATCCTGTACGACGAGGATGGATCGCCCCGCGAGCCGGCGGCGCTGTGGCTGACCGAGGTAGGGCAGCCTGTTCGGCCCAACTCGTGGGAGGTGATCTTCACCCGCGCCTGCAACCGGTGCGCGGAGAACGGCTTCCCGCTGTCGATCAACCCGCACCAGCTTCGCCACACATTCGCAGTCCATATGCTCGCCTTGCTGATCCAGCAGCGGTTGCGCGAAGCGGCATTGCCGGTCGGACCGCTGGAGAGCTATCGGCTGATCCTCGGCGACCCGCTGCAGCAGGTGCAACGCCTGCTTGGCCACGCCAGCCTCACCACCACCTATATCTACCTCGACCATATCGCGACGCGCGCCGATACGGTGGACGCGGCCGTCGAGGAGCTGCTTGCGCTGCTGCCGGGACCGCAGGGCGCATGAGCGGCCATCCCCGCAAGGGCCGGCCTGTCGCCTTCGCGCCGATCACGCCGGAGCCACAGAAGCCCGATCCGGTGCTCGGCCTCAAGTTCACCATCGAGGCGCGGCATGGCGGAACGGTCCTGGTCGATATGGCCGCACTCGATCCCCGTCCGCTCGCTATCGCCTTCGCCGGCGCGCTGCGTCGATCGGCTGCGCTCGGGGGACCGATTGGTGCGGCCAGCGTCATCAAGCAGTATGTGCAGGTCTATCGTCACTTCTTCGCCTGGCTTGGTGATGGTGCGCCGGGGGTGACCGGCGTCAACGACCTGCGTGCAGTCCATATCGATGGGTTCGCCTCCGCGCTCGAACAGCGCGGGATGGGCGCGATCCACCGGCACATATCGGTCGGCAAGATCGTCAACACATTGCGCGCGATCGAGGCAGACCGGCCCGATCGGATCGCGCCCGACCTGCATGAGCGGCTGCGCTACACGCTGGCCACATCGGCGGGCCGCTCGACCCCACGCGATGCTTATAGCCCCTTCGTCGCCCGCGCGTTGCGCGACGCCGCGAGGACCGACGTCGAAGCGATGTTCCGCCGTCTCGGTGCCGACGACCGCACCGATGAGGGCGACCCGGTCATCGCCAGAGCGCGGGCCGACGTCGAAGCGATCATCGCGCGGCAGGGCTTTATCGTTGCAGACCACCCGGCGCTGAAGAGCCTCTATTTCATGCGCATGCGGCGCGGATTGCCGATCAGCACGCTCATCGATGATCTGCATGGCCGCCATCACCCGCTTGCGCGCGATCTGCCGGCGCTGCTCGTGCTGCTCACGCTCGATACCGGCCTCGAGCCCGAGTGCCTGAAGACGCTGACCACAGATTGTCTCACCAACCCCCATGCCGGCACGGTGGAGCTGCGCTATCTCAAGCGCCGCGCCTGCGGCGCCGAGCACAAGAGCATGCGCGTGCGAGATGGCGGTGGGGGCACGCCTGGTGGTCTGATTCGTCGCCTGATTGAGGTCACGGCGATTGCCCGCAAGCATCTGAACGACGATCGTCTTTGGGTTTATCACAACGCTGGCGGCCTGCGGGTAGGCATCCGCCACCCGACGGAACGGATCGATGCCTGGGTAGCTCAGCACGCTATTGTCGATGACGACGGCGAGCCGCTCCACTTGCTGCTCTCGCGGCTCCGCAAGACCCACAAGGCGCTGTGGTACACCAAGACCGAGGGGCACATGACCCGCTTCGCGGTCGGCCACTCGCGCGAGGTGGCGGCGCGCCACTATGCCGATCTGCCGTCGCTCCGGCCCGTGCACGAGACGGCCGTCGCCGACGCCTTCCGCGCGGCGGTCGCCGCCGCGATGCCGACCGTGCTTCCGCCCACCGCCGAGCAGACGTTGCGCGAAGCACCCGAACAGGCCGCGCCGCTGATGCCGCCCGATACCGTGGGTCCGTTGCTCGACGGCGAACAGGATGTCTGGCTCGCAGCCTGCGCGGGCTTCCACAACAGTCCCTTCGCCGAGGCCGGATCACCCTGCGCGCAGCCCTTCTGGGGCTGCCTTGATTGCCCCAACGCCGTCATCACCGTGCGCAAGCTCCCCGCGATCCTCGCCTTCCTCGCCTTCGTCGAAGAGCAGCGGCTGAGCCTGCCCGCGACCGACTGGGCGGCCAAGTTCGGCCGCGTCCATGCCCGCATCACCGCCCAGGTCCTGCCGGCCTTCTCCGATGCCGTCATCACCGATGCGCGCCGGCAGATGGAGGGCGAACGGCTTTATCTGCCGCCGGAGGTCCGCGCATGACCATGCCCGTTCATGCCCAGGCGCCCGCTTTCGACGATCGCCCCGTGCTGGCGAGCGCGCCACTCAAGGAAGGCCATACCCGCGAGGCGCTATCGCGCGTCGGCGACCCGAGCTGGGATCTCGGTCCCGCCGTCTTCCGCGAGAACGCCCGGCGCTGCCACGTCACCGTGCATTTCCACGTGCTCGAACATGCCGATGTGCAGGCGGCGATGCGCGCCTATCTCTACGCCCGCCTCAACGCCGATCTCCCCGGCTATCGGACGAAGTTACCACCCGCCTGTATCCGCCAGGCATTCAACCGTGCCCGCCGGTTCTTCGCCTTCGCCCGCGAGCGGCTCGGACGGCTCGACGTTTCCCGTATCGATCAGCCATTGCTCGATGCCTATGCCCGTCATCTCCGTGACGATCCTGCCCGACGACCCGTCATCGTCGGCCACCTCCTCGAAGTGGTCTCAGATCTCTATTACTATCGCGACCACCTCGATAGCGGAGGCCTTGCATTCGAGCCTTGGGCCGGACAGGCGCCCGCCCGCGTTGCGGGCTACCGCCATGTCCGGGAGAACCGCACGCCGCGCTTCCCGGAAGAGGTCATCGCCGCGCTACTCGCCTGGTCGTTGCGCTACGTCACCATATTCGCGGACGATATCCTCGCCGCCCGCCGCGAGCTTGCGCGGCTCGAAGTGCGCCGGGATCGCCTTGCCGCCGCCGATGCCGGCCTTCCAGACCCTGATCGCCGGCAACGTCGCCGCACCCGCCTGAAGGCCTATTTCGGCCGCCGACGCCGCGAGGGGCGCGGCGCGCCGATCTGGGGCACCGCTCATAACGGCAAGCTGCGCGTCGACCCCAACACCGGCGCAGTGACCCCACCGATCAACGCACATCTCCTGCATCTCCATGTCGGGATCGACGTGCAGGCCGAGCCTGGCGCGCATCTTCTGCTGACAGGCGGTGAAGCGAGGTTGATCGACGCAGTGGCGGCCGAGCTGGGGGTAGAGGTCGGCGGCATGGACACGCCGATCACGATCGATCCTGACAGCGGTCGGCCGTGGCGCGAGCGCTTCGATGCGAAGACTCTCGCACACGAGGAACGGATGCTTCAAGCCGCTGCCTATATCGTGTGCGCCTACCTGACCGGCATGCGCGACTGCGAGGTGCAGGCGATGCGGCGCGGGTGTCTCTCTATCGCGCGCAGCGAGGACGGCCTGATCGAGCGCCATCGCATCCGGTCGACCATCTACAAGCGCCGGGCGGCGGTGGGCGAGGCGGCGAGCTGGGTGACGATCGAGCCGGTCGCCGCCGCGATCATGGTGCTCGAACGCCTGTCGGCAGGGCCGGCGCGCGCCAGCGGCAGCGATACGCTCTGGCCGGTGCTGCGCGCGAGCGCCGTCTCCAAGACGCATCTGTCGAGCGAGGTGGTCCGCCAGCTCAACACCTTCCGCGACCACCTCAACAGCGCCTTCGGCACCCCCGATGAGCCGGTCATCCCGCCCGGACCCGATGGCAAGCCGTGGCGCATCACGACGCGGCAGTTCCGGCGCACGATCGCGTGGCACATCGCCAACCGTCCGTTCGGCACCATCGCCGGCATGATCCAGTACAAGCACGCCTCGGTCGCCGCGTTCGAAGGCTATGCCGGGACCAGCGCATCAGGGTTTCGCGCCGAGGTCGAGGCGCAGCGTCGGCTCGGTCAGATTGACGATCTGCTGGACTATTTCGACCGGCGTCAGGGCGGCGCATCGCTCGGTGGACCGGCGGGACCGCGCATCGCGCGGACGCTCGACGATGCCGCCGTCAGACAAGGGCCTTTGCCCGCCATGATCGCCGATCGCGCCCGCCTGCGCGTCATGCTCGCCAGCGTCGCGCGCACCTTCCATGTCGGCCCGCTCGCGGATTGCTTCTTCGATCCCGCGACCGCGCTCTGCCTCAAGCGCGTGACGACCCCCGATCCGGCAGGGCCGCTCACTGCCCTGTGCGAGCCGACCCGCTGTCCCAACGCCTGCATCACCGCCCGCCACAGGCCGGCCTGGGAACGCGCGGCGGCCGATGCCAGGGCGCACTTACGCGAACGGCGCATCTCCGATCTCCAGCGTCAGGCTCTCCAGCGCGAGCTGGATCGCCTGAGCGTGGTGATTGCCGGGATCGACCCTCCCGCGCCGTAGACCACCCCGGTTGTTGGCGGAGTCCTGCGCCGGTCGGCGCGCCCGCGCAACGGCTTCGCCGTCCTTCGCTTCGCTGCGGCCCTGACGGGTGCGCGAGCCCCCCTGTGCCCGGCGCGAACGGGCCTCCGCCGCCGGGGATGGTCCCCGGCGCGAGAACGGAGAACAGATCATGTCAGCCTCACAACGCTCAGACGTCTATGCTCGCGTCACGCAAGCGATCGTCGACGCCATCGAAGCCGGCACCGGCACCTGGCGCATGCCATGGCATCATTCCGGCGCCGACGTCACCCGCCCGACCAACGTCGCCAGCGGCAAGCCCTATCGCGGCATAAATACGGTCTCGCTCTGGGCGGCCGCCTATGGCAGCGGCTATGCGAGCGGGGTCTGGGGCACCTATCGCCAGTGGCAGGCGCTCGGCGCGCAGGTCCGCAAGGGTGAGCACGCCAGCCTCGGTGTCCTCTGGAAGGAGTTTCACGCGAAGGGCGACGACGCCAGCGACGATGACGACCATCGACGGCTTTTCGCCAAGGCGTTCGGCCTGTTCAACGCCGATCAGGTCGATGGCTATGCGCCCAAACCGGGGCCGGACCTGCCCGAGAGCGAACGCCTCGCCGCCGCCGAAGCCTTCATCGCCGCCCTCGGCATCGATACTGTCTACGGCTCGGCCAGCGCCTATTATCACATCGCCGAAGACCGCATCCACATGCCGGATTTCAGCGCCTTCCACGACGCTCACGGCTTCTATGCCACCCGTATTCACGAGGCCGCTCATGCCAGTGGCGCAGCCCATCGGCTCGACCGGGATTTCAGCGCCAAGTGGACCAGGCACGCGCTCGCGATGGAGGAAGCGACCGCCGAGCTGACCGCCTCGTTCCTGCTCGCCGATCTCGGGATCGCCCACGAGCCGCGGCCCGACCACGCCGCCTATATCGCTTCCTGGCTCCAACTCCTGAAGGATGAGCCGCGGGCGATCTTCACCGCAGCCAGCAAGGCGCAGGCCGCCGCTGACTGGATGCACGCCCAGCAGCCATGAGCGTCGTGCTCATTGACTCGATGATATTACGGATATACTCGTAGTGTCATCGAGTCGTTATCAGGAGCCATTCCATGAAGCGCATCCATCTGCACGTCAGCGTGCCCGATCTCGGCGCGTCGATCCAGTTCTACGAGACGCTGTTCGGCGCCGCGCCCGTCGTCGTGAAGGACGACTACGCCAAGTGGATGCTCGACGATCCCAAGGTCAACTTCGCGATCTCCGAGCGCGCGCGCGCGGCCGGCATCGACCATATCGGCATCCAGGTCGACAGCGCCGATGAGCTCGGCGCGCTCGCCGGTCGCCTCAAGGCCGCCGGGGCGGAGACGTTCGATCAGGAAGCGACCACCTGCTGCTACGCGCAGTCGGACAAGAGCTGGGTCCGCGATCCCGCCGGCGTGCGCTGGGAGACCTTCTTCACCTTCGGTGAGGCGACCAGCTACGGCGAGGACGAGGTGCTGCCCGAGCCCGCCGCGGCCTGCTGCGGCCCCGCCGATGCGCCCGCGCCAAAGCAGGCGTGCTGCTGATGGACGCGAACGCTGCCGTCGCCTCGCTCTCGGCGCTCGCGCATCCGGGCCGCCTCGAGGTCTTTCGCCTGCTGGTCCGCGCCGGCGCCGAGGGCATGGCCTCGGGCGATATCGCGCGCGCGACGGGCCATGTCCCGCAGACGCTCTCGGGCAACCTCAACATCCTCGGCCACGCCGGGCTCGTGTCGTCGCGGCGCGAGGGCCGGTCGATCATCTACACCGCTGATTATGCCCGCATGACCGACCTGCTCGGCTTCCTGATGGAGGATTGCTGCGGCGGCGCCCCGGAGATCTGTGCTCCGCTCGCCGACGTGGTCACCAGGGCCGCCTGCTGCCAACCCGGAGCCGTTCAATGACCGACCGTGTTTTCAATGTCCTGTTCCTCTGCACGGGTAACTCGGCCCGCTCGATCCTCGCCGAGAGCGCACTGAACAAGCTCGGCGAAGGCCGGTTCCGCGGCTATTCCGCAGGCAGCTTCCCCAAGGGCGCGGTCAACCCCGACGCGCTGAGGCTGCTGGAGCGCATCGGTTACCCGACCGAAGGCCTTCACTCGAAGAGCTGGGAAGAGTTCTCCGTGCCGGACGCGCCGGTGATGGATTTCGTGTTCACCGTTTGCGACGATGCGGCGGGCGAGACGTGTCCGGTCTGGCCCGGCCATCCGATGACCGCCCATTGGGGCATCGAAGATCCGAGCCATGTCGAGGGCAACGACATCGAGCGCGAGCGCGCCTTCGTGACAGCGCTGCGCTATCTCGAGAACCGCATCAAGCTGTTCATGGCGCTGCCGTTCGACCAGCTCGACGTGATGGCATTGAGGGCACATGTCCGCGAGATCGGTCAGGGCGAAGGCGCGAGCAACCGGCGCGGGGACGCCGCGTGAGCGATGCCGCCGCGGCGGCGAAGCCCGCGATCGGCACCTTCGAACGCTATCTCAGCCTCTGGGTCGCGGCCTGCATCGTCGTCGGCATCGCGCTCGGCTATGCGCTGCCCGGCTTGTTCGCGCGCGTCGCCGCGGCCGAGATCGCGAACGTCAACATCGTCGTCGCGGTGCTGATATGGCTGATGATCGTGCCGATGCTGCTCAAGATCGACCTGGGCGCGCTGGGATCAGTCAGGCGGCACTGGAAGGGCGTCGGTGTCACGCTTTTCATCAACTGGGCGGTGAAGCCCTTCTCGATGGCGCTGCTCGGCACCTTCTTCCTCGGCTATCTGTTCCGCCCCTGGCTGCCCGAGGCCGAGATCGGCTCCTATATTGCCGGCCTCATCCTGCTCGCCGCCGCGCCTTGCACGGCGATGGTGTTCGTCTGGTCCAACCTGTGCGAGGGCGAGCCTAATTACACGCTGAGCCAGGTCGCCTTGAACGACGTCATCATGGTGTTCGCCTTCGCGCCGATCGTCGCGCTGCTGCTCGGGGTCGCGTCGATCACGGTGCCGTGGGACACTTTGCTCATCTCGGTGCTGCTCTACATCGTCGTGCCGGTAATCGCCGCGCAGCTTGTCCGTCGCGCGCTGCTGGCCTCTGGCGGACAGCCGGCGCTCGATCGCCTGCTGGCAGCGCTCGGCCCCGTATCGCTGATCGCGCTGCTCACCACGCTGGTGCTGTTGTTCGGTTTCCAGGGCGAGGCGATCATCGCGCATCCGCTGGTCATCGCGCTCATCGCCGTGCCGATCCTCATCCAGGTCTATTTCAATGCCGGGCTCGCTTATTGGCTGAGCCGCCGCTTCGGCGTCGCCTGGTGCGTCGCCGCGCCCGCCGCGCTGATCGGCGCGTCCAACTTCTTCGAACTCGCCGTCGCCGCGGCGATCAGCCTGTTCGGCATCGGATCGGGCGCGGCGCTCGCCACCGTCGTCGGCGTGCTGGTCGAGGTGCCGGTGATGCTCTCGGTCGTCGCGCTCGTGAAGAAGACGCGGCCCTGGTATGAGCGGTCGTTGCCTGCATAATCCTGCGCGGCGCGTTCGCGATCATCAACGATAGAAGACCTGGGCGGCCGCTCTCTCTCGGGATCGGCCGCCCAGTCGCATAGGCGATCGGCACGGGCTTCGCCCGCACCCAGCGGTCGCCGCTGGCGCGGCGGCGCTGTTCGTCGGGCCTCCCTCAAGGCGGGAGTGGTCGGCGCTCCCTTCTAGGCCCGCCACGGCGCGCTGCAAGTCCGGCTGCGCCGGACTGCTCCATTGCATTTCGCCCCTGCGGGTGCAGCCCGCCGCTTCGGCGGGCCTCTCCGGTCGCTCTCGCCGCCCACCCCCGCCTCGGGGGAGGCCATGGGGTTTTGGGCAGTGCTGGAGGCACCGATGGATTTCACCTTCCAACCGCCGTTTTTGGCTGGACTGTCAGGATATGTGGCCGAACTGACAGCAGCGCTGGTTGGCGCCGATGTGGGTCTCCCAACCACCCATCTCGACGACCACGCGGCTTATATCGGATCCTGGCTCGCCATTTTGCGCAAGGATAATCGCGCATTGCTGACGGCGGCTGCGCGAGCCGAGGAAGCCGCCGGGTTTCTGCTGCGGGCAACCGATCTCGCTTGCGAGGATGATCTGGACGAGCAGGCGGCTGCTTGATCTCGCCATGTCGCCGATTGCACTATATCCATATATCCGCTATCGTGGATATATGGATAACGAATCTGTCATCGTCGCGTTGGGCGCGCTTGCCCAAGCCACGCGCCTCGACGCCTTCCGCCTTCTGGTGCGTCACGAACCCGAAGGCCTTCCCGCCGGCGAGGTCGCCAAGGCGCTGGATGTCCCGCAGAACACGATGTCGGTGCATTTGGCGACCCTGGCGCGTGCCGGCCTGGTCACATCCGAGCGGCGCAGCCGGATCATCAACTACCGCGCCGATCTCGATGCGCTACGCTCCGTGATGCTGTTCCTCGTCAAGGACTGCTGTGGTGGCCGGGCCGAGCTCTGCCATCCACTTGCGGATGAACTGCTTGCCTGTCGTGCTGCCTGAAAGGACATCAACATGACGGATCGCCTGTTGAACGTACTGTTTCTTTGCACGGGCAATTCCGCCCGTTCCATCATGGCCGAGGCGATCCTCAGCCGTGAGGGGCTAGGCCGTTTCAAATCGTTCAGCGCCGGCAGCCAGCCCAAGGGCGAGGTCCATCCGTTCACCATTCATCTCTTGGAGAAGCTGAACTACGACGCAAGCCGGTTCCGCTCGAAGAGCTGGGAAGAGTTTTCCGGCCCCGATGCGCCGTCCTTGGATTTCGTGTTCACCGTTTGCGACAATGCCGCCAATGAGCTTTGCCCGGTTTGGCCGGGGCAGCCGCTGACCGCCAATTGGGGGGTGCCCGATCCGGCCGCTATCGAGGACAGCGAAACGGTGCAGCACGCGGCCTTCTTCGATACTTACAGGATGCTGTTCAATCGCATCTCGCTGTTCACCAACCTGCCGTTCGAAGGCCTCGACAAGATGAGTCTACAGAACCGGCTGAACCGGATCGGCAAGGAACAGGGCCGCGCCGACCTCCCAAGCGAAAAGGCACCCAGCGCATGAGCAATGCCGCAATCGATATCGTCATCTATCACAATCCCGAGTGTGGGACGTCGCGCAACACGCTGGCGATGATCCGCAACGCCGGGATCGAGCCGCATGTGATCGAATATCTCAAGACGCCGCCCAACCGCCCGCGCCTGGTTTCGCTCATCGCCCGCATGGGCATCAGCGCACGCCAGTTGCTCCGCGAGAAGGGCACGCCCTTCGCCGAGCTGGGTCTTGCCGATCCGACGCTCAGCGATGACCAGCTCATTGATGCGATGATCGAACATCCGATCCTCATCAACCGGCCAATCGTTGTGTCGCCGCTCGGCGTGAAACTCTGCCGTCCATCGGAAGAGGTGCTCGATCTTCTCCCGTCCGCCCAGCGCGGGGCTTTCACCAAGGAAGATGGCGAGCAGGTCATCGACGCCGCCGGCAAGAGGATCGGGGCGTGAACGCGACCGTTGCGGCACGACCCAAGCCGGCGATCAACAGCTTCGAACGCTATTTGAGCGTCTGGGTGGCGCTCTGCATCGCTGTCGGCATCGCGCTCGGCTATTCGCTGCCGAATCTGTTCGCAGCCATCGCATCGGCTGAGATCGCGCGCGTGAACCTGGTCGTGGCTGTGCTGATCTGGCTGATGATCGTCCCCATGCTGCTCAAGATCGACCTCGGCGCGTTGGGGTCGGTTCGCCAACACTGGAAGGGCGTCGGCGTCACCCTCTTCATCAACTGGGCGGTGAAGCCCTTTTCAATGGCGCTGCTCGGCACGCTGTTCCTGGGATGGCTCTTCCGGCCGCTGCTGCCGCAGGGCGAGATCAACGCCTATATCGCCGGGCTCATCCTGCTCGCCGCCGCCCCCTGCACGGCGATGGTGTTCGTCTGGTCGAACCTGTGCGACGGCGAGCCGACCTATACGCTGAGCCAGGTGGCGCTCAACGACGTGATCATGGTCTTCGCCTTCGCACCGCTGGTCGGACTGCTGCTCGGGGTCGCCTCGATCACAGTGCCCTGGGACACGCTGCTCATCTCGGTCCTGCTCTATATCGTCGTGCCCGTCATCGTCGCGCAGATCATTCGTCGGGCGTTGCTATCGTCAGGCGGGCAGCCGGCGCTCGATCGGCTGCTGGCAACGCTTGGGCCGGTGTCGCTGGTTGCGCTGCTGACGACGCTCGTCCTCCTGTTCGGCTTCCAGGGCCCGGCGATCCTGGCTCATCCGCTGGTCATCGCACTGATTGCCATTCCCATCCTCATCCAGGTCTACTTCAATGCGGGCCTGGCCTATTGGCTCAGCCGGCGCTTCGGCGTGGCCTGGTGCGTCGCCGCTCCGGCCGCGCTGATCGGCGCGTCCAATTTCTTCGAGCTCGCGGTTGCAGCCGCGATCAGCCTGTTCGGCCTCAATTCCGGGGCCGCGCTCGCGACCGTGGTGGGCGTGCTGGTCGAGGTGCCGGTAATGCTGTCTGTCGTCAGCATCGTCAAGAAGACGCGGCCCTGGTACGAGCAACGCGTTCCTGCATGATCGCTACACTGCTGGATTCCAGGTCGCTTTCCGACCTGATGGCGGAGCTGAGCGCGGCGGGTCTGCCTGCCAGTGATCTCGCCGAGGCGGGACGCCGCTTCTTTCGGTTCGAGGATGATGTTGGCCTTGTCGGCTATGGCGGGATCGAAGGCGACGGCTCCGACCGCCTGCTGCGCTCGCTGGTCGTGAAGGCCGATCGGCGCGGATGCGGATTGGGCGGTGCCATTCTCACGGCAGTCGAACGCGCTGCAGCTGATGAGGGCGCGACTAGCCTGTACCTGCTCACCACGACCGCCGAGCCTTTCTTTCGCCGTCACGGCTATGAAACAGCCGAACGGACCGACGTTCCTGCCGTCATCGCGCAATCGGCCGAGTTCCGATCGCTATGCCCGGCGAGCGCCGCCCTTTTGTACAAATGGATTGCCTGATGTCGCGTCTTCGTATCCTTCCCGAACCCGATCACATGCCCGCGCTGGACCGCGCAATGATCCGGCCCGATCTCGCCGCCGGGCTCGGCGCGCTTGAGCCGAAACCTCGCATCCTCCTCCTCTACGGCTCGCTGCGCGAGCGGTCGTTCAGTCGTTTCGCGGTCGAGGAAGCGGCCCGGCTTCTCATCCTCTTCGGCGCCGAAGTGCGGATCTTCGATCCGTCCGATCTCCCGCTCCCCGACCAGATCAAGGACGATGACCACCCGGCAGTGCATGAGCTTCGCGAGCATGCGCTCTGGTCCGAAGGCATGGTCTGGTGCAGCCCCGAGCGGCACGGCCAGATCACCGGCATCATGAAAGCCCAGATCGACCATTTGCCGCTCGAATTCGGCGGCATGCGTCCGACCCAGGGCCGGACCCTGGCAGTCATGCAGGTTTCGGGCGGATCACAGTCGTTCAACGCGGTCAACACGTTGCGGCTGCTCGGGCGGTGGATGCGCATGTTCACCATCCCCAACCAGTCAAGCATCGCGATGGCGTTCAAGGAGTTCGACGAGGACGGCCGTCTCAGAGCCTCAAGCTATTATGACCGGATCGTCGACGTCATGGAGGAGCTGGTGCGCTTCACGGTGCTGACACGTAGCCATGCCGATCAGCTCGTGGACCGCTATTCGGAACGCAAGGCGGCAGCCGCCAAGCGCGACGCGGCACAATATCTGGCCTCACGGTCGACGGCCTGACGGCCGGGCTCTTCCGACGCGGCGAGCGTGGATGCCGCTTTGTCCCTGTCGGGAGCCCGGTTCGCGGGAGCCCTTTCTTTAGGCTTCTCCGCGCCATGAATGCCTGACGCGACAGGGCCTTCGCGCCTTTCGCCAGAGGATGCGGCACATGGGCCATCGCGCTGGCGGCGGCAACCCGAACGGCCCGGCCGTGTTGGCGCGCCGAGGCGCGCCTGCCCGCACCACCCGGACCTTATCGGGTTCCCCTTGGGCGTTGCCCGGCGGTGCCGCCGCCGCTTTTTCGATGGCCCGGAGGGTGCGCATCCGGCGGGAAGGCCGCCGGCCCTGCGACACGGAAAGGCAATCCCTCATGACCAGCTCCCTTTCAGCAGTGCTCCAAGCACTCGAACTCGGCCATCTCGACCTAACGGGCGACCAACGCTCGATCGAAGCGCCGCCACCGGCCGAGGCGCTCGAACAGACCGTCAGCGCCATCTGGAGCGATCTCTTCGCGCTCTTCCCCTTCACCGCGCTCGAACGCGACATCGAGGATCTGGGCTGGGGCTTCGTCAATCTCTTTCACCGCGCGGCCGCCAAGAAGCATCAGCTGATCGACCGCCTGACCGACGAGATCCGGCTCCTGCTCGCCGAGCAGGACGGGTCGGAGATCGCGACCGCCGATCTCGAGGACAAGATCGATCTCGCCCGCAAGGTCGAGCAGTCCGCCCAGGCCTATGAGGGGATGCGCGACACCGCGGCGCGCCACTATCTGCACGAGACCGGTCGCTCTTGGGTGCCCGCGACCGGCAACCGCATCTCGCTCGGCACGACCGCTGCGATCGTCGATGGCCGGGCCTATTTGCAGGCGCGGCGCGAGCGGGTGCGCGATGCCAATATGGTCCATGGCACGCCCGTGGTCTTCGCCGGCGGGCGCCTTCGCTTCGCCAGCGATGACGAGGCTAAGCAGTTTGCCGACAATCTGCTGCGGACCCTCAAGGCCGTGCGCGAGCGTGTGGGCGACATGTATCTCGTCCATGGCGGCGACATGAAGGGCATCGAGCGTCTTGCAGCATCCTGGGCCGAGCAGAACGGCATCCAGCAGCTGCGGTTCGGCCTTGATCGCAAGCTCGGCGATCGTGCCGGCTTCCGGCGCAACGAGCAGATGCTCTCGGTCAAGCCGCGCTACATCATCGCCTTCCAGGGCAACGGCGTCACCGAAAGGCTGGTAATTGAGGCCAAGGCGCGCGGCATCCATGTCGTCGATCGCCGCGGACCGCTCGGAACGCCGCCGGCGGCTTTATCCCGCGGCTGACCGCCGTGCCGGCCGCTTCGGCGGCCGGCTTTTCTCAATCTCACGAATGCCGGTGCCGGAGGGGAGGGGGCGGGGTGGATGCGTCCCTTGTTCCCTTTCGGAGGTTCCGCATCATGTTCATGCCCGATCGCGCCAGTGTGTGCGTGCTCCTTGCCTTCCGCGCCGCGCATGGCCGCCACTGGAATGCGAAGCTGCTGTCGTTATGGTCGACAGGCCGCGATGTGGACGAAGCTGATGGCGCCTGCCTGCGGCATCTGCGCAACCGGGCGGGTCCCTCCTGGCTCCGCCAACTGACGCCGCGCCGCTGGCGCGCGATCGAAAGATTGGCGGCGCCCGGCGATCCGGTGCTTGCAGCCGTGTTTCTCGATCGTGCGCGCGCGTTTCATCGCGGCGCGCAGATTGGCGCATCTATTGCGCTTGCGCCGACACTGCACTCGCTCGCGATCTCCTGCGAACTGGGTTTGAAGGCGCATCTTTTGGGTCATGGCTGGACGGACGATGCGCTGGTCCGCGATATCCGTCATGACCTTGTCCGCGCCCTCGACGAGGCGCGGCAGCTAGGCCTGCCGGCGCCCGGTCGTCCGCTGACCGATTTCATCAAGAGCCTCGGCCCGGCCTATGCTGTGCATCGGATCGACGCGCTGGTGGCAGGTGGCTATGCCTGCGACATCGGCGCCGTGCTTTGCGAGACCACGCAGCTCCTCGATGCTGTGGCGGCCTGCCTGAGCCCAGCCATGCCAGGCGCCGCCACCTTGCCCACCTCCTCCTCATCCCCCTCCGCGTGATTGTGCAACGGACATCATGTCGAGCCCGCGAGAGGCCATGCGAAGGATCTACAATCCCGTCCTGCGGCTCAAGGGACGGGCAGATAAGGCACGGGCGTAAGGTCCGCGAGATGCCGGATCGGCGAGCCCAGCAAAGCCGGCAATATCGGCGGTTTCGATGGGTGGGCTCCGGTCATGGTCCAAGCGACGCACCGTCCTTCTCCTCATCTGACCCCTAAGCCGGCCGTCCGCCCCATCCAACCCGCGAGCCATCGGGCCGAGTTGCCGTGTGCCACGGCTGCCCGCACCACCCCTTGTCTCGGGGTTCCCCGGCGCTGCGCTGCCGGTGGATGGGCCGTCCTGTCCGCCTTGGCCGGGGATCAGTCGAAGGGACGGTCCCTTGGACCCATATCGAAGGAACCCAGGCCATGCAGAACCTCGTCATCCTCGCCGGCAATGTCGGTGGCACGCCGGAAACCCGCACCACCCAGGGCGGCACCCGCATCACCCATTTCAGCCTCGCCACTTCGCGCCCGAAGCGCGACAGCAACGGCAAGATCCTGCGCGACGACAACAATCGCCGCCTCGAGGACACCGAATGGCACCGGATCACCTGCTTCAACGGCGTTGGCAAAACGGTCGAGCAATATGTCGACAAGGGCATGAAGGTCATGGTCCGGGGCCGTATCCACTACACCCGCTGGACCGACAGCGAGAATATCGAACGCTACGGCGTCGAGATCATCGCCGACGAGGTTACCTTCCTCACTCGCGCCAAGTCGAACGAGAATAGCGGCGGCGGCAACGAGCCCGAGGACGATGAAATCCCCTTCTGAGGTCGGACAGGGCGGCCCGGCGGCATCGCCGCCGGGCCTCTTATCCTGTTCAGGCGCGGCATGGTCCCAAACGGATCAGCGGGATCGGCATCGCCCCTTGGCATAGCGCTCCCAGCGCAGCACGGTGCCGGTCGCAATCATCGCGCAGCTGAGATCGCCGATGCCTGGCGCGTTGCACCAGGCGCCGGTCCGGTTGCCCTTGGCCTCGCCGGTCGAGACGCAGCGCATGGTGGGGCCAACCACGCGAATATGCCCCGTGGATGTCTGGCCGCGCGGTCCGCCAAGCAAGCGCACCAACGCGTCGCGAGCGGCCGGGCCACTTGCTCCCGGACAGGGCTGGCCGGGGCGGCAGCTGTTGTCGATCTCGCGCGCGGCAATGCCGGCGAGCCGCACATGGGCGCCCTCGCGGCACCAGATGGGGCCATCGCCATCCCAGACGCGCGTCGGCGTACAGGCGAAGGTCTGACCATTAGGAACGACGGCGGCGGCAAGCAGGAGCGGGAACAGCATCCGGCGGGGCTAACCGACAAGCGGCGGCCTGTCATCCGGACCCCGTTGAAGGGAGCGGCAGGCAGGGCAAGGGGTGGGGCGGGACATCGGCGGGGACCTGGCCTCCTGGCCGGCGGGTTCGCCCGCTCTCAATCGGCGCGATCCTTGGTCCACCCGGTGACCTTTTGCGATCAACCCGCAAGGGGTCCGGTCGCTTCGCTACGGCTTTTTGGGCCTCCAGCCAAAAAAGTGATCGCGGCCACCGGCCGGACACATCGGGCGCCTGTCGAGCGGGACGAACCCGCCGGCGCGCAAAGGAGCCTCGACATGTTCACCGACATCGCAATCGCTCGCCGCCACGCCTTCAGCCTCTCGCGCAGCCTCATGATGGTCACCTTCGTCATCGCGATCGGTCAGCATTACGGGGTCATCACCGCCGAAGACGCCGACGGCAGCGTCGCCATCGTCACCGAATTCGATCCCTTTGCCTGACGGCTCGTCCGGGAGCCGCTCGGCTCCCGGTTATTCCCCTCGCTTCGATCGCGGCTTGCGCCGAAGACGAGAACCGATTGTTCAGATGCCGCGCCTATGCTGCGATAATGACGATTGAGGCTGAGATAGCGAATGCCGGCGATGATGCCCTGTGGGCGCGCGTCATCCAGCAGGTGAACGCCTGGCGCGGCGCCTGTCTGCAATGCTTCGCCTCGGTGGAGGTGGCCGTTACCGAGACTTTGCTGCATCTGAGCGCTCACCCGGGACGAGGACAGTCGGTGAAGCTACGGCATTTGGTCGGGCAACGGCTCGATGACCTGGCTGCACTCGTCAATGAGGGCGGCCCCTTTTCCGTGGAGGGAAATGGTGTCGCGAGCCTGCTGGCGGAATTTCGGCCCCAGGAGGGGCTGCGCACGATGCTCGCCCATGGCCAGGCGAAGCTGACAGTCGAACGGACCAGTCGATGGGCCGCCATCTTTCGTGTGATCGCGATCCGGGCACGGCAGGCTGATCGTTCGACGCTCGTGATCGAAGAGAGCGAGGCGGTGGAGAGGCTTCAGCAGCTCCGTAAGGTATCGCAGAAATTGTGCTCTGCTCTTGGCAATTTGCGCCGGGCGGTTGCCGTCTGAAAGTCGGGATTTCTTTGCATCTATGCGCTGAGAATGGCGGCTCCGGCGCGGCCCGACCGGGCTCTAGGTGTGGAGCCTCAACAGGTTATTCATTGGCTGACGTAGTCGGCTGATGGGCGGTTGTGATTGTAAGCTGCCGTGGGGGCGGTGCCAGTTATAATTATGGAGCCATGGACTGAGGGCGCGTTTGCGGTGCTCGGAGGTTGGATAGGCGCGAGCATATGCCCATTCGCGTAAGCTGGTCTGGATGAAGCGTTCGGCCTTGCCGTTAGTCTTGGGCGTGTAGGGTTTGGTGCGGATGTGCTTGAGGCCGAGTGCTTTGCAGGCGTCGCGGAAGGCGAAGCTTTTGTAGCAGGCGCCGTTGTCGGTCATGACGCGCGAGACAGTGATGCCGAGGCTTTGATAATAGGCGATGGCGGCGAAGAGGAAGGCGGTTGCGCTTTCCTTCTTTTCGTCGGGGAGGATCTGGCTGAAGGCGATGCGCGAGGCATCGTCGATGCAGACGTGGACGAACTCCCAGCCCGCGCCGTAGCGCTCGCCAGCACGGCTGCCGCGAGTGCTGCTCTGCTTTGTCCGATTGCCGGTGATGCGATGGCCGACGCGTTCGAAGCGGCCGAGCTTCTTGATGTCGATGTGGATCAGCTCGCCGGGGTGCGCGCGCTCATAGCGACGGATGGGCTCGGGAGGATCGAGATCGCGCATTCGGCTCAAGCGTGCGTTGCGCAGTATCCGGCTGACAGTGGCTGGCGAGAGCTTCAGCGTGGCGGCGATCTGCTTGCCGCAGAGGCGCTGACGGCGCAGGGCGATGACCTGCTCGATGCGGTCGGCGGGCGTGGCGCGGGGCATGGCGTGTGGGCGCGAGCTGCGGTCGACGAGACCGGCTTCGCCTTCGATCCGATAACGTGCCAGCCACTTGGCTACGGTTCGCTCCGAGACGCCCAGGGCGGTCGCGACCGCCCTGGGCGTCTCGCGCAGAACCATCACGCGCCGGACGATCTCGGCTCGACTGAAGGGCGTGGTTCGGGCATTCTTGTGGATGTTCATCCGGTCGTTCCTCCAGACCTGACGTGTCGCAACATCAGTCTGATCCGGTCACGCCGGATGAACAACCTCCTGAAAGCTCACATCTAGGCTTCGCCCTGAGCCTTGTGCCAAGTCTCAGTAGGGTCGACGCGGAACGCCTCTTTCGAGGACGTTCCAGCGCCTCCCCCCGAACCGTGCTTGCACCTTTCAATGCACACGGCTCTCCATTCCGCTGGTCAACCGGCCGCCGTGGAGGTGGACGTGGCATGAGCGACACAGAACGACAGTTACGCGCCGCCGAGCCGATTGTTTCCACGCCGTCATCGGGCCGCGCCGCTTGTCCTTCAGTCTGTTGGGATGATGCGCTTCGAACGGGCCATCAACATCGCCGCAGCTCTCGCATTCGCGGGCGCTGAGGCGTGTGATGATGTCGTTCGTGCTCAACGCAAGGCGTGAGCCGACAGTGGTGTTATCCACGACCGACTGTTGCCAAGGCCGAGCGTTCAAGTGCTTCAACCGCCAGAGCATCTGGACCCGCAGTTCACCCCGTACCATGGTTTTCACGCCATAGTCCGTCCCCAGTTTCAGATTTGCCATGGCTCGCGCCCGCGTTATGCGCTGCCGCGACGCGATGGTCGCCAGTAGGCTCCTGAACATGACGAGTTCAAGGCCGTTGAGCGAGCTTTTCACGCCGTCGGCGATCGCATAATAATTGGCGAGGCCACGTAGCTCTGAGTTGTAGGCAATGACCATTTCCGCGACACTGGAGTCGAGGAACTGCGGACGTACCCGGCCATTCCTCAAGTCGAGGTTGCCGAGTTTCTTACGCCTGCAGAACCCATAGACCCGCGACCTCGGCACCCACAGCTTGATATTGCCCCGCGTTGGTCGGCGACGGACACGACGTGATCCGCCACCGACCTTCGGACGCCCTGCCATTGATCCGGCAGACCGCAACGTGAAGGCGCAAACGTGGAAGCCAAGGAACGGCGATCCCTTCGATGCATCACTGACCCGTGTTTTTTCCGGTGACACCTCAAGGTTGAGCCGATCACGAAGGAACGCTTCGATTTCAGCCCTGATCCTTTTTGCATCAGCCTTGCTGCCGATTACACCGACGAGGAAGTCGTCGGCGTAGCGACAATAGCGCAGGCGCCGGAAGTTGGGGTCCATTGGATCGACAGACGAACATGCCTGCCTTTCCTTCGTGACTGCCTTGATCCGCTTCAACAGATTGCGGACCTCGGCATCGTCCGCGCCACCGGCGCGGAGGGCATCGATCTCGGCACGATAATCGGCGATCTGGCGAGATAGACGCGTATAGGCAGGATTTGCCCTACGCGTTTTTCCCTGATCGAAGCCGACCCGCATTTCCTCCATGAACTCATCAAGCTCATGGAGATATATGTTGGCCAGCAAGGGCGAGATTACGCCGCCCTGAGGGGTGCCGCTATAGGTCCGCTCGAACATCCAGTCGTCCATGACGCCCGCCTTCAACATCCGTTCTATCAGACCGATGAACCGAGGATCATCGATGCGTTTCGAGAGAAGCCTGAGCAGGATGTCATGATCGATGTTGTCGAAGAACCCGCGAACATCCACCTCGATCAGCCATTTCATGCCTGTCCAGGTATTACGGATCTCTTCGAGCGCCGTGTGACACGAGCGTCCCGTGCGGAACCCATGGCTATGTTTTGAGAACACAGGATCATAGATTTGCGCGAGGACGATTCGAGCCGCTTCCTGAACAATGCGATCATCGACCGTAGGGATGCCCAATGGGCGCATTTTGCCATTGCCCTTGGGGATATAGACCCGTCTGACCGGTCGGGGGCGGTATGTGCCATCGGCCACCTGCCGGGCGAGATTGGCTAACCTCTCAAGCGTCATGCCGTCGAAGCTTTGCCCGTCAACGCCCGGTGTCGCGGCACCCCGGTTCCGGGATACTTTGACATAGGCCCGTTCATAGAGATGCGACGATCTCAACAGACGGTGAAGACCATTGACCCGCTTTCCCGCCCGCGACAGGGCCGGAAGAGTTTCGAGCCTTCTCAGGATAATAGCGGTCTGCATCAGCAGTTCCTTTCCATCGATTGGTCGAGTTACGCAGAACTGCCGTCCTTCCCCCGTACCGGGCGAATTTTACGGGCGATCACTCGCCGCTTGTACCGCTGGTCCGTCCACCTCGCGGTGGCTGTCCCGGCCATTACACCGGGCATTTGAGTACTATGACGGCTCCGTCGCCATGCAGGTCCGATACGCTGGCCTGTTTAGGCGATCCCGTAGTTGCACGAGGAGGAGTCGCGATGCGTTTAGGTGCCCCGTTCGTTTCCTTGATCCCCTGACCGGGGCCGCGCCGTGCAGACTGGCGGCGATTCGCTAGGCCGCGCTCCTCGCCCTGCACGAAATGGCGTGTCATCCGCGTTCGCCATCGCTCACCTATTAACCGCTGGAAACTGGGATTCAGACAATCCAGTCTTCACCATGCGCACCTTGCCCGGAGGTCAACCGCCCGACTGCGGAGTCAGGCTTCGATCCCTTCACCGACATGCTATGGTCCCGTTTCCCTTTCGGAATCTCAGCCGGCTCATCACCGGCACCGGTAAGTCGGTCAGGCAGAAACTGTGCCAGTAAGTTTCGTTCGGTAGAACACTCCTTTCTTCTCGCGCCACAACGGCGCACGCCCATTCGGGTGACGATCCCTGCCGTGGCTGCTCGCACTTCTCAACCCTGCGCGCAAACTATGGCCCGGCCGGACGCGCCGCGCGCTGGAGGGCAGTTGGCCAGGCCCGCACGCAAGTGCTCATCGTGCAGCATTATGTGCCAGGGACGGTCATGGCCGCGCGCCGCGAGATAATAAGCCGCGCCGTCGCAGCCGACCATGCGGCATCGGGCCTGCCGGTCGATGAGGCTGGCGCCTGCTCCATGGAGCCCGATCAGGGCATCGACATCCTCGCGCATCAAGGCACCGCAGCGGCGGCATTGCGATCGGACGAGGATCTGGCGCAGCCGCATCGCCTGGAGTGACGCGGTCCAGGCCGGGGCAAGGCGGAAGAGAGTGGCGCTGCTCGTCATGACTGGCAGAGGATAGCGCCGGGCTCTCCGCGGAGCCAGAGGATCAGGTTACCGCAATCACCTCTTTGCGATTCCGCCCGCCAAGACCTTCCTCCTGTCGGCTTGCCTGGCCGGCGCGCGCGCCCGCGCAAGCCCGCTTTGCGGGCTTCTCCACTGCCGTTGCGACCCTGCGGGTGCGCGGCCGCGCTCTGCCGCCGGCCCTTGGCACGCCTGTCGGAAGGCCCCGGCGGGCGGGGCCGGACAGATCAGGAGCGTTCTCATGTCCCAATCCTCCCCGAATGCGATGAGCCAGGCCGAGCGGATCGCCCGCGTCGCCGCACTCAATGACGCGCTTCGCCGGTCCATCCATAGCCCGGGCCGCAACCAGGTCGTGATGACCGGCGGCGTTGCGGCGCTGATCGGCGACATCGCCCTGTTCCGCGGCTTTCGCCGCCGCGCGGAGATCATCCGGATCGTGCGCGACTATGACAGCTTCACGCCCGACAACGATCCGATCGGCGAGCATGATTTCGGCCGCTTCGAGTTCGAGGATGCGATCCTCTACTGGAAGATCGACTATTACGATCTCGAGCTCGCCTATGGCTCGGCGGATGCCGCCAACCCCGAGGTCACGACGCGCGTGCTCACCATTCTGCTGGCCGACGAATATTGATCCGGCGCAGCCATCCCCCCGACCGGGGGGATGGCCCGCATAGTCTGCTTGAGCAGACTATGCGGGCAACGGACGCCGCATCCGCAAATGTGGGAGGGGAGGGCGCGGGTCTGAGATGCCGCGCGATTGCGCGTGGCCGGCGCCAGTGGCGCCGTTCGCTTGCCCGTTCACTGGCTCCAAGGAGACTTATCATGGCCGCATATTTCGCCGCGCATCCCGATCACGCGTTTCTCTTCGCGTTCGGCTGCTTCGCCCTCACCGTCTATCTGTTCCGCTATGTCGGTCCCGGCATTGGCGGTGGCGGCGACTGGTCCTCGCGCGATCATTATGAGCGCAACCTGCGCGATGGTCCGGACGACTATTGCTGAGGTGCCGCGGTCATGAAGACGATCGTCGTCAGCCTGCTCAAGGGCGGGGTCGGCAAGACCTTCCTCGCCAGTCATCTCGCCTGGTATCTTGCTGAACCGCCTGAGCGCCGCGTCGCCTTCGTCGATCTCGACCCGCAGGGCAGCTCGACGCGGCGCCTGGGCGCCGAGCGGCAAGGCGGATTTTCCGCCGACCTGTTCGATCCTGCCGCTGCCCTGTGCGCCGACGGGCAGGCCGGGCTAACCGTGCTCGGTGCCGATCCCCGCCTCCAGATGGTCAAGGCGGCGCAGGATGTGCGCGACTTCATCGGGCGCTTCCCGGCGCTCCGCCCGCATTTCGACTATTGCGTCATCGACACGGGGCCGAAGTGGGACGAGCTCACCTTGAGCGCGATGGCGGTCGCCGATGCCGTGATCGCGCCGGTGCAGGTGGCTGAGGATTCGGTCGAATGCGCCAAGATGCTGCTGACCGCGCTGCGCAAAGCCGAGGCCGCGCGCGCCGGCCGCAAGATCGCTTTCCTCGGGCTCCTCCCCTCGATGGTCAATCCGTTCGACCGGCGCGAGATGGAGAATGCGGTGAAGCTCGCGCATGCGGTCGGCGAGAAGCTCATGTTCCCGGCCTTCATCAAGGCACGGCCGACCTACAAGCATGCCGCGGAAAATCATCGTCCGGTATGGCAGGAGACTGGCAGCGGCGCCAAGGCTGCGGCCGAGGAGATCCGCGCGGTTCTCGCTGAGATCGAGCGGCGCATGACAAGCCAGGAGGTCGCGGCCGCCTGATGGGCAAGTTCGACGAACGCATCGAGGAGTTCGGACTTCTTGTCGGCGGCCATGAACGGGCGCGCCGGGTCGAGGATATCGAGCTTGCGCGCATCCTGCCCGACCCCGGCAATCCCCGGCGCAGCTTCGACGATGACGCGCTCGCTGAGCTGGCCTCCTCGATCGCGTCGCGCGGCGTGCTGCAGCCGATCACGGTCACGCCGCCTGACGCGAACGGCATGCACCGGATACGTCTGGGCGAGCGCCGCTTCCGCGCATCGCAGCTGGCGGGCCTTGCCACGATCCCCGCGATCGTCGTGCCGTTCGGCGAGGGGGTGCAACTGCTGGCCGACCAGATCGTCGAGAATGACCAGCGCGCCAATCTGTCGTCGGTCGAGCTCGCCCATGCGATCGCCCGGATGCTCAAGGGCGGGATGAACCAGGTCGAGATCGCGGCGGCACTCGGCCGATCCAAGCAGTTCGTCTCGCTCTATGCCGCCTATGGCGACATGCCGGCCTATCTCAAAGAGGCCCTGCCGTTTGCGCCCATTCGCCTTCTCTATGATCTGCACCGGACGGCGAGGGACTACCCTGCCGAGGTCGAGGCCTATGTCGCCAGCTGGGGCGACGCCGGGGCAACGCTCGCCGCAGGATCGCGCTTCATCGCCGAACTCAAGCAGACGCACCCGGCGCCGGTCCCTCCGCGGGCGCCTGTGGCAAAGCCATTGGGGCCCACCGACCGCGATCCGGTTCGATCGGGCCTCACGGACAAACCCTCCGCGCCGATCCGATCTCCGAGACTACCGGTTCTGGTCGACGGATTCCCTGCGTGGCTCCCGCTGGCGCCTTTGGTCACGGTGATTTTCGAGGATGGCCGCGAGCGGGAGGTCGCTGCCTCGTCAATCGGTCCGACCGGCGAGAGAAGCGAGGCCTTGCCAACAACTGACCCGCCTCCTCCGCGTTCGTAGTTTATCTTGTACGATGGTTTGGGCCGTACCCTTCGGGGTGCGGCCCTTTTCGTGTCGACGGGCGGGGGCGGCGCCGAAGGTGCCGCCCCTTGCTGCGGACGATCGATATTCGAGAGGGGTTCACTGACCGAAGAGTGATAGTCTGCCCAAGCAGACTATAAGATGAGTTGAGTAAAGGTGAGGGCCGGATAGGCTTGGCGCCGGGGATGTATGACAATAGCGTTGGCCACATGCCCGTCTTCACCTTTCGGCTCGACGATGATGTCGCCCAGCGCTTCGCCGCGCTCGCGGCGGTATCGGGCGGCCGCTCGGCGCTGCTGCGCCGCTTGATCGGTGACGCCTTGGCCATGGAGGCGGGGGAGGAGCATCAGGCGCCGCGCGCCCGCCAGCGCGCAACCTGCCGGGTCGAGGTTCGGCTGATCCCGGAAGAAATCGCCGCGCTCGATCGCGCGGCGGATGCGCTGGGGATGAAGCGTACCGACTGGATCACCACGTTGCTGGCGCGGCACTTGCGCGCAAACGCACCCTTGCCCCGCGAAGAGCGAGCGGCGGTCGCGCAAGCGTGGCGCGAGCTTAATCGGATCGGGATCAACCTCAACCAGGCGACCCGCGCGCTCAACGCCTCGGTGATGGTCGAATCCGGCCTCGACGTCGCGCGGGAAGCGGCCAGGGTCGCAAGCTTTAGGTCCGAGATCGTCGATGCGCTCGCCGGTCTCGGGGCCGCGCTCAAGGGCGATCTTCGCTACTGGGACACGGCCGATGCGTGAGGAGGAGGGGGTTCTCCCGCTTCCCAGCCTGATGGAAGCCTGGCGGCCGCCGGTCGGCGGCAAGCGGACCCTGCGCGGCGCGTATGTTCGGATCAAACCGGGCGGAAGCGGGAGCGGGGCCGCCCGGCCGATGTCGATGGGCCAGGCCGAGGCGCGCGCCAAGCTCGAGCGGATCGTGCGCAAGGCGCCCGAGGTGATGGTGAAGGTCTCCGGCAAGCAATATGGCGCTCAACATGTCGCCGAGCATTTCGGCTATGTGGCGCGCCACGGGAAGCTCGCCGTCCGATCGAGCGAGGGCGAGATTATCACCGAGCCGGATCGGCTCAAGGCGATCGCTCAGGACTGGGCGATGCTCGACGAGGCCATGAACGAACATGGCCGGGAGCGGCCGACGTCCATGTCGCTGGTGCTCTCGATGCCCGGGGGATCGACCGACGCCGAGACGCTCCATGATGCGGCGCAGGCGTTCGCGCGGATCCTGTTCGAGGGGAACCATGCCTATATGCTGGCGCTCCATACCGACACCGATCATCCCCACGTCCATCTGACGGTGGCGACGGAAGGGGCGGACGGAACACGCTTCAATCCGCGCAAGGCAGACCTCCATCATATGCGTGAGACCTTTGCGCACGAACTGCGCGCGCGCGGTGTCGCGGCGGAAGCGACGCCCCGGCGCGCACGTGGTCATGTCCAGAAGCGGGTCCGCTCGCCCGCGCTCCATCTCGATGCCCGGCTCGGAACCGAGCGGCGCAGGCTCAATCTCGAGCAGCTGAACGAGCTGCGGGCGCAAAGCTTCGCGCGCGCGGCCGACCAGGAGCGCCGACCGGAAGATGTGATGGCGCTTTCCCGCCAGAAGCAGATCCGCGGCGCCTATGCCGAGGCCGCCGTCGCGCTCGCTGCTACGGGGAAAGAGGAAGACCGGGCCTTGGCGCAAGAGGTTGCCGGATTCCTGGGGGCCATGCCGCCGGCAGTATCGCGGCGGCTCGCGCGTGCTCGGGAGATCCTGCAATCGGAGCGGCCGCCGCAGGATCGGACACACCCGCCGCAGGATGGTGCTGCGGGGACGGACGAGCGGCCGCCGCAAGGCCGGGACCGCGAGCGATGATGTCGGCCACGCTAGCTTCGCCGACTCGGGCGCGGCTTTCCGGACTTACCTACAAGGGAGCAGTCCTATCAATGAGTGCGAAAGAATCTCCCGGAAAACAGGGATGTTATACGTAAAATCTAGCTCATAGCTTGTTAGAAAAAAGCGTGCTATTATCTAACAAGGAGGAGCATCGACCAATGTCTGCGGTAGCCGATCGGATCATGAAGCGTGTGCGCGGCAAGGGCCGCGGCTGGGTGTTCACGCCCAAGAACTTCGTCGACTTCGGCACGCGCGGGTCGGTCGACATGGCGCTGTCGCGTCTCGCGAGCGCCGGCGACATCCGCCGCATCGGCCGGGGCCTTTATGACTATCCGCGCCAGCATGACAAGCTCGGGGCGCTCAGTCCCGATCCCGCCAATGTCGCCAAGGCCCTCTCGACGCAGAGCGGGGACAAGCTCGCGCCGTCGGGCGCGGCGGCGGCGAACAGGCTCGGGCTATCGACCCAGGTTCCCGCCCGGGCCAGCTATGCCACCACCGGGCGGACCCGGGTCAGGCAAGCGGGCGGGCGCAGCCTGACGCTCAAGCACAGCCGTGCACCGGTGCTCGACAATGCGCCTGACTCGGTCAACGCGGTCGTGCAGGCGCTCGCGCATCTGGGGAAGGACAACATCGACAGCGACAAGATCCGGCACTTCGCCGCCCGTCTCGATGATCGCGACATGCGGATGCTCGCCCAGGCCCGGGCCGAGATGCCCGGGTGGATGGGCGACGTCGTCTTAAAGATCGGCGCCGCCCGCAATGGATGAGTTCGCGCGCCGCCCGGCCGAGGATCGCCGGGCCTATATCGATGAAGCCGCCGCGCGGCGGGATTTCACGCCCATCATCATCGAGAAGGATTTCTGGGTCTGCTGGACGCTGCGCCGCCTGATCATGTGCCCCGACCTTGCCGGTCATATGACCTTCAAGGGCGGGACGTCGCTGTCGAAGGCCTATGGGATCATCGAGCGCTTCTCCGAAGACATCGACCTCACCATTAGCCGCTCGGCGCCGCTGCTCATGGACGTCGCGTCGCCGATGGACGACGACATTACCGGCAAGGAGCGCGAGCGCCGGACCAGGGCGCTCAAGACGGCGGCGCAGGCCTATGTCGCGACCGTCGCAATGCCGCTCCTGGCGCGCGAAATCGAAGCCGCTCTCGGCACCAGCGAGGGCTGGAGCCTCGTCCTTGATCCCGACGACGAGGACGAACAGACGCTGCTCTTCGTCTACCCGCGCACTTCGGGCTACGGGCTCACCTATGGCGAGAATTACGGCGGTGCGGACGAAAGCGGATACATCAAGCAGCGCATCAAGCTCGAATTTGGCGCCCGCGGCGACACCGAACCGTTCGAGCTCCGACCCATATCACCCTATCTGGCCGAGGACTTTCGCGAGGAGCTGCCTGATGCGGTGACCGAAGTGCCAGCGCTCGCCGTCGCGCGGGACCTTCTGGGAAAAGGTCACGATCCTTCCTGCGATCCATCACAACGGCAAGCTGCGCGAGGGCATGTCGCGCCATTATTATGACGTGCTGATGCTTGACCAGGCCGGCGTCACGGCCGAAGCGCTGGCGCGGATCGAGTTGCTCGAGCAGGTCGTCCACAACAAGAGCCTGATGTTCGCGGACAAGTCAGCATCCTACGACACGGCGGTGCTTGGAACACTGCGCCTTTCGCCTGACGGAGCCGTTCTGGAGAAGCTTGATCGGGACTATAGCGCGATGGCGGACATGTTCATGGCCGCGCCGCCGAAATTCGATGCGCTGATGAAAGGGCTGGCGGCGATAGAGGCGGCGATTAACGGGCGCTAATGCCCGGGGGGTTGCGAAAGAGCTATCCAACTAAGTATTTGAAATAAAACAATAAAAGACTGATAATATATATTATGTTAAATCCACAACCAGCTGAGTTTCGTGCCTGCACAGAGATGAGCTAAATGCGGCACGAATGGAAGCGAGCGAGGGAACTTGCATGATCACCGCCAAGCACATCCCTTGGGAGCCGATCGCGACATTGCCGGAAGACCGGAAAGATGGCCGTCGCTTGCTGCTCTGGGAGGTTGACCTCCCTGTGATCGGGCGATGGGATAGCGACCGCGAAGGCTGGGAGGATCCCGAAAGCATGCATATCCTAGAAGAAGTCACCCATTGGGCTGACATCAATCCACCCGTGTGATGGGCTAACGCACGAGGGAGATCGCCCTCTTTTGAGAGTCCGGTCTGCCCAACATGGAGAAAAAGACCCACGATATCGATCGAGCCGTGGCGGCCTCCGATCAAAGATATTGTCTTGCATGTCGGAATATCCGACACTATATACAACTCATGTAGGCAAATCGTGCGAGGCGTAGATGGCGACAATTGCACCTACCAAGCCGGTTACGGTAGCATTCCCCAAGAGCGACGTCATCGCGGCGCTCGTGGCCGAGCTCATCGAAGTGGCGAAAGCGGAGGCGCAGGTACGCGGCATTCCGCTTCCCCCCGATAATCCCGAGATCATCAAGGCGCCTATTCCGATGGATTCGCTGTCGGTCGTCGATACGCTGTGCGCGCTTGAACCGGTTGTCGGCTTCGAGCTGCGCGAAAGTATCGTCCGCACAGGTGGCTACAGTTCGATCGAAGCCGCGCTCGAACATCTCGTTCCCAAGATCGAGCGCGTATGGATTCGCAAGAAAGGATCGAAGCCATGACCAATCTCGCATTGCGTCACGAGGACGACGAGGAGGAGCGGCGGCGCTTAGGCGAACGGCTGCGCGAGGCCCGGAAATATCTTGGCCTCAAGCAGGAAGAGGTCGCGGCCTATCTCAAGATCCCGCGCACGGGGCTTACCGACATCGAGAACGGGCAGCGCCGTGTCGAAGCGATCGAGTTAACCCGCCTCGCGCGTCTCTATCGTCAATCGGTCGGCTATTTCACTGGTGAGGACGAAACCTCGGCCAGCTTGCCGGCGGATGTCGCGCATCTGGCGCGGCGCGTTGCCGATCTGTCCGCTCAGGACCGCGAAGAGCTTGGCCGCTTCGCCGATTATCTGCGCGCACGGTCGGGCGGAGGACAAGGCTGACCATGGCGCTCGACTACGCGAGCGCGGTTCGAGCCGGGGCCATGGCCGCTGGGCGGCTGCATCGGCAGCTGAGCACGCGCGAAGTGATCGAACAGCAAGGTGGCAACGTCGATGTGTTCGGCGCGATCCACGCCGTCGACCTGCCGTTGTTGCTCCGGCCGCTCAAAGGGCTGCTCGGCGCCTATTTGAGCGATCCTGCGCACGGCGTCCTCGTTACGACCGAGCGGCCGATGAGCATTCAGCGCTTCACGGCGGCCCACGAGCTGGGGCATTTCTCGATGCAGCATCAACCCAGCCTTGATGACGAAAGCATCTTGCGGCGGATGCCAACATCGCCGGAGCCCGGAGGGCTGTTCCAGGAAACCGAGGCGGACGCCTTTGCGATTGCCTTCATGATGCCGAAATGGCTGATCCTGTCGCACAGCGCCCGCCAGGATTGGCAGGTCGATGATTTTCGCCGCGCCAACGTGGTTTATCAGCTCTCGCTTCGCTTGGGCGCCAGCTACGAAGCGACATGCCGGACGCTGCTGCGCTACAATCTGATCTCGCAATCGACCATGACCGATCTGTTGCGGACGCAGCCGCGCGCGCTGAAGATCGATCTTCTCAAGGATTATCGCCCGGCCAATTATCGCGGCGATGTCTGGCTTCTGACCGAACGCGACGCTGGCACGAGAATCGATGGCAGCCGCAACGACCTGTTTGTGCTCCGGCTCAAGGAACATAGCGGCGGCGGGTATCTGTGGGATTTCGACCAGCTTATCGCGAGCGGCTTCGCCATTGTTCGCGACGACCGCGAAGCGGTCGATGCGGACGCGATTGGCGGGCCGGTCGTTCGGAGAGTGACAGCCGCCATCGAGGCGGCGCAGCGGGGTCGGATGTCGATCGAGGAACGGCGGCCATGGCAGCCGGTGCCAGCGTTGGCCCATCTGACGTTCGACTTCGACCTGACCGGCCCCGAACCTGAAGGTCTCTCGCGCGCCGAGCGGCGGCATCTGCTCGAGGCCGCCTAGCTCCTATGATCCAGATCACGACCGATCTTCGGCCCTTGTTTGGTGCTGCGCGCGATCAAGGCGCGCGGCCCACCTGCATGGCCTTTGCGGCAAGCGATGCCCATGCCGGCCTACGCGACGGTTGGGCACCGCTTTCCTGCGAATTCGCCTTTTACCAAGCGCAGCGGCGTGCGGGCCGATCGCCGGCGCAGGGCGCGCTGCTGTCGGCGATGCTCGATGCGCTGCGCAGCGACGGCCAACCCGAAGAACAGGGCTGGCCCTACCTCCAGGCCGTCCCCGAAGACCATGGCTCGTGGAAGCCGCCGTCCGCCGTGGGTGAACGCTATGGGCGAGACGGCCAGCCGGGCGGAGCGAACCTCGCCTCGATCATCGCCTTGCTCGACCAAGGCCGGCCGGTCGTGATCCTGACGATGCTGTCGCGCTCGTTCTTCATGCCGACGGACGATGGCATCGTCGATCCCGCCAATGACGAACAGCCTGAACCGAGCCAGCGTCATGCCGTAATCGCGGTTGGGCACGGCCAAGTCGATGGTGCCACTGCAATTCTCGTTCGCAATAGCTGGGGTGCGGGATGGGGCATGGACGGACATGCCTGGCTGACGGAACGGTTCCTGGCGCCGCGGCTCTTCGCCACCGCGAATTTGATGGAGGCAGTCGATGTATCTTCCAGTACCCTCGCAGCCTGACTGCGTTTCCGCGTGGCGCGAGGCGGTGCGCGTCGTCGATGGCGCCCCCGGCCACCAAGCCTACAACGTCATCATCGACGTCGCCGATCCCTCGGCGCGCGCGACGCTTGCAGATCCCGTGGTCGCCGAGGTCGATGCCTTCCTTGCCGGGCGGGGCAAAAAGCCGATCGAGACGGTCGCCAACACCATCTTTCCGGCAGCGCTCTACCACCGCCACGGCGCGCCGCTCTTCTTCGATCGGTTCCGGGACAATGTGCTTCCAAAGGTCAGGTTGAAGGAAGCCTGGTCAGGCTACTATTTCGAGCGAATGATGCAGTTACCCCAACTTGACGGGCCGCCGATCAACCAGATTTGGGGGATCGTCGAGCGCCTGCGCAATCCAAAGGTGCGCGCGCTCAACAAGTTTGAACTGAGCGTTTTCGACCCTGCCCGCGACGTGAACGATTCGCCTTACGGCGGGCAGTGTCTGAGCTTCGCGAGCCTCAAGCTGATCGGCAAAGGCGATCAACGCCGGATCGCCATGACGGCATTCTACCGCAACCATTTCTACATCGAAAAGCTACTGGGCAATCTGATTGGGCTGGGCAGGTTGCAATCGTTCATTGCCAAAGAGGGAGGGGTCGGTCTCGGACCAATGACAATCGTCTCTACCCACGCCGAAATCGACACCGGCAAATGGAATCGCGGCGATCTCCAGCAGCTTTTTGCGCGCTGCGATCAGGCGAGTGCGCAACTCCTCGCGGCAGCATAAGGCGCCTCCAACGGCAGACGCGGCGTTTCGAGAGCGCCACCGTCGATCCCGTACATCGCGAACATGCCTTCGATGAAGTCGCGCTGCCCGCCATAGCTCGGATGGCGGACGGCCGTCGTCGGTATACCGACATCGCCAAGGGCTAGGTGAGCATCGCGCCCGATCGCAACGATGCGCCGGGGGTTGAGCATGGCAATCAGCGCTTGAAGCAAAGGCCAGGTCGCCTCGCGTTCTCCGCGGGTATGACAACGGTTCGACAAGGGATCGCCCGCTTCATGCGGATGGAACGGGAAGACGTTCCAGAGCATGACCGGCTGTCCGATCTGTTCGAGCACGCGCCAGACGATCGCCGCCGTCCGCTCGGCGACCGCCGGGCCTTGCGTCGCACGTTGAAGGGCGATGCCGCCCATCAACGCACCCGCCCGGTCGAGATGGACCTCATCGGTGAGGGGAACGCCCGTGCGCCGGCCACCGCGATAACCGAGGTCGCGGGCAATCCAGATGGTCTCGACCTTTGCATCCAAGGCAGCGATCAGCAACCGTTCCAGATTATCGCGCCGCTTGGCCGCCGCGTCGCGCCGGTCATGAACGGCGCAGCGATCGCGCCAGGGATTGAAAACGGAAGGAAGTTCGGTTGCCGCCAGAGTAGAAACGAAATGCTTGGGGGTCATGACGGCAGTTCCTTGATAAGCAGGCGACGATGGGCGAAGTCGATCGTGACGCGACCGCGCCGGTGTTTCTGGAGGAAGCGGAAGGCCGCGTAGCCCTGGAGGATCGCTTCCTCCCAGAGCCACAGCGGACAGCGTTCGGATTCGTAACCGACGACGAACTGGCGGACATGCTTGAGCATGTCCAGCGGCAGCCCGCCTGATTTTACCTTGTCGAAGTAGCGAAGCTGCTGGGCCTGGCCGAAAATCCACGAGGTGACGCCTTCCTCGATCAGGATCGCCCGCGCACCATCCTCCGCATCATCGAGCTTCGGGTCGCTCTTGCGCTTCAAGCGCAGCAATGCGCGGATGACGGGCGACCAGCCCAGGACCGCGACATGCGCATAGTGAAAGACGTCGTGGAAGCGATAATCGTCGGGTTCAACCGCATTGTCGGTGAGCCGATCACCGACGTAGACGCCACTCGATCGTTGATAGACGAAGGTCTGTCCGCGAACCTTGCGCTCATAGACGTCGATCGTCATCCGCCGTGGGAGATGCTCTTCGGGGTCCATCATGGCATCGAACGGAGCCGGATAAACTTTCTCGCGGGGCCAGCGGTCAAAGATCTTATGTAGGTTTTTGACGGCGGCCGCCTCGATCGTGACCCCGGAATCGTTGGCGGCCTGGATTAGCCTGCGCATGACCGCCACGAGTTGGCGAGCGAGCATCGCCTTGTCTCGCGTCAACGTCCCCAACTGGAAGCTATTGACGAGGACGCCGACCTCGCCGGCGAGCGCGAGCAGCGTGTGCTCGAACTGCGGCATGGGCGCCTTGGCTAGCGGAATGTGGGCTGGCTGGAGCGCATGGAAGCTCAAGGCACCGTTGTTTCCAGCCCGCCACTCGTCGTCGCCCCTCGCGGCATTTGCCGCGATGTCGCTTAGCGCCAGTGCGCTGCGGCGCGCGACGGCCGCCAAATACCAAAGAACGTCGCCGAGCTCCTCGGCAACGGCATCGGCATATCCGAGGTAAGAGGCAGCATCGCGTTGTTTCTTCTTCGCCTCGCTCAGAAGACTGCCCGCTTCGCCGAACAATCCGAGCATCGAGAAACCCAGAGCGCTCTTCCCGCTACGCTGGTCCGTCCGGGCAGCCTGCTTGGCGTAGTCGTCGATCGTCAGCGCCTCGAACTCGCCTGACATTAGTTGCGCTTCCGACGGTCGGAGATTGCCTCAGGCGGCACATTTACGCCGTAGGCCTCGAGCGCGCGCAGCACGATCATGCGGATGGGTTCGCGAGCGTCGAGCGCTCGCTGACCAAGATCGCGCTTGGTCACCCCTGGGACCTGGATTTGAAGATGCTCGTCATCGGCATCGCTGCGAGCCTCAACTTGTTTCATGAAAACAATAAATCAGAGTTTCATGAAAATATGAAACAGAAATTTATCAATCGGTGAATGATTGGTCCTCCGACAGCCGTAAACGGGGCAAACTGCGCTACCGGCTGCGAGATCGCTGCACAGGTGGATGGACTCTCGAGGATTCGTTTCGGTTGGGCGCAACGTCCAGACCCTTCCTGTTGCGCCCTTCCCTGAGCAGGGCAGGACGAATTTGATCACCTCGGTCAACGTGGTTTTGCAGTGTGGTGGTCGCGACCTTCATCACGCGCGAGATCGCTTCGGGATTGTCGAACAGTGCGGTTCGCACTACCGCTTCGATCACCCGCAACTGACTTTGCGCGGCTCGCTCGTTTCTGCCCACGGACGCCGCAGCTCGGGATCGAGCCGAGCGCTCGTGAGCTTGGGACTGATCTCGGCCGGACTCCCGGGTGACTGACGGAACGGCCGCCGGCGCGATGCTGTTGCGGTCATTGCCAAGCTTGAGGCGATCCAGCTCCTGCAGATCGCGCTCGTTCGGCCGATATCCTCGCACGTCGAGCCCTTGGCGGTTGGCCTCCAGCCATGCTGCCCGGCGAAAGGCCTCGCTGCCAGTAAGGTGAACATTCGTCCACCCACGATGCCGGGCGATCGCGACGAGATCACGCACGACCTCCTCACTGTCACTCGAAGTGACAAGGCGCCTCCCTTGGTCCCGAAATGCAGGCTCCTTGGCCTGAGCCGTCGTAAAGTAGGCAGGCTCGCCTGACCATTTGCTGGTCGATGAGAAGTAGCGTTTTTGCAGCGTCTCCGGCATGTCGCCGGTCGAGACCGATCGGGGCGGCCGCTGCCCCTTTTCCTTCTTTCCCAGGGGTTCGGGAGCATCAGGGCCGTGTTTTTCGGAACGGCCCGATGGCGATGCCTCACCGATTGAAATGGCATTGCTGCGCTTCCTAGCGCCCCGCGAACTCTCGGGTTTCTCAGCGGACATGGGCTGCCCTTTCCTGCATGAGGGACGTGGATGCCGATCCGGTCGGTGGTAAAACTGCCCGCTCGACCATCGCCGTCACGAAGGCGATTGCGGCAGCCTCGTCGCCCGGCGGCGGCAGTTCGGCCAGGTCACCCAGAACCAGCATGTCGTCCGTGATCTCTGCCGCGCCTGAAAGCTCGGCCTCGGTCATTTCCCGCATCGCAATTTCCTCCGGTATGGCGTTCCCCGAGCTCGTCGCCGGTTGCCGGCGGGTGCCACTCAGCCCAGGCGTGCCAGCACCGTGCTGCTCTAAAGCCGGAGTGGGGGAAGAAAGCATTGCCGCGATGGGACGGGCGGGCAGCACGGGCGGAGCGATCACTCGCCGCGTGAAGCGCGGCATCCGGTAATAGGCAATCTTGCGACCTCGAATGGGCGGGATGCCGGCGCGGAGGAGCAGGAGCTCGCTCTTGGGTAGCTGCATCAGCTCCTGCGGCAGCAAGAGTGCGCGGCGCTGGTCGGATTCCGAGATGCTTCGGTTCGCCAGCAGCCCGTGGATGGTGCGGCTGCGGGATTTCACGCTCATCGTGAAAAAGCCGAGCCGTTCGGAAAGTTCGTTCGCGACCTTTAGCTCCTTGGGCGTGAAGACAACCTCGAGCCCGCAATTGGCGATGATCTCGTCGGTGACATCGGGACCATAGATTGCGCGAAGCTGGGATCGGCTCTGAATGACCGGGACCAGACGTAGGCCATAGCCGGCGACATAGGAAAAGCCGCTCGCAATCACCGAGGCTTTGCCGAGCCTGGCGAACTCGTCGAGCAGGACCAGGACCGGGACATTGGTCGCGCCCTCAGGAAGATCGCGGGTGTTGAGATCCACGAGTTGCTGCAGGAACAGGCTGTAGATCGGCGCGATGCGGTCGATATTGTCGGGCGACACGCCAAGGTAAATCGACATGCGCCGACGCCGTACCTCGCGCAGGTCGAAGTCGCTTTCCGAGGTGGCGGCATCCACCATGGGGTTGAGCCAGAGATTGAGCCGCGCGGTGATGGTCTGCTTGATCCCGGAAAAGGTGTTGTCCGAGGCCGAGGTGAAATCCTGGATCGCGGACACGCACGCTTGGCTGAGGCGCTGGCCCACCCTGCGGGCTTCCTGAAGCGTTGCGGGAAGGTCGCTCTTGGGATCCCCGCTCGTGAGGCGGCGGTATATCTCGCCGATGGTGAAGGGCAGGCCCGGGTTGGATGCGACCAGGGCGCCGACGCCGACAAAGGCCGCTCGCGCGGCCTCCGCCCAGAAGGGATCGGATCGCTCGGGCGCGGGGAAAAGCATGCCCGCGATCTTCTGCAGCTCGTTGACGACCTCTATGTCATCAGTCCGTCTGATGTGCGCCAGGGGGTTGTACCGCGCCGTCCGCCCCTCCGCGTCGAGCGGATCGAACAGATGCACGGCCTGGCCGGCCCGTGCACGATACCCCGCGCTTGCGCCCCAGTTCTCCCGTTTCACGTCGAGCACGACCACCGAATCTGGCCAGGTCAGCAGATTGGGAATGACGACGCCCACGCCCTTGCCCGCTCGTGTGGGTGCCTCGAGCAGAACATGCTCGCTCCCGCCGAATATCAGGAAACGTCCAGCCTTGCGGCCGACAACGATGCCGGACGCGGCGCGAAGGCCCTCCCGCCGGATCTCGCCTTCGCGCGCAAACCGGGCGGTGCCGTGCAATGCCGGCCCGCGGCGCAGAATTCCAATCGCGAGGAGCCCGACCACAACTGCGCCCGCCAGCGCCCCGCGCTTTAGCCAAAGAATAAGCAGTGGGTCCGCCCGATAGTACCACAGCCATGCGGGCAAGGCCGTGAGGTCGGTGTGAGAGCCGATCTGGCCCAGCCCAAAGAGGGCAACCAGCACGGCGATGGCGCAGCACAATAAGGTGCCGCCGGCAACGGACAGGCCGATCATCCAGAAGCTACGCTGCACCGGCATCGCCCACCTTCGGGTGGAAGTAGACCTCTTCGACCTCGAAGCGGCCGCCATGGCGCCGGGTCTGGACGACCACATCGATGAGCATTCGCAAAAGTCCGCGGATATCATCGCGCGCGAGATCTCGGCCGCCCTCGGATTCCTTGACCAGTAGCGTCAGCTGCTCGAAGGCACCCGCCGCAGAGCCGGCATGCACCGTGGTGATCGACCCAGGGTGCCCCGAATTGACATTGCGCAGGTAGAAGAACGCGGTGCCGTCGCGCAGCTCCTGCAGCAGGATCCGATCCGGGCGCATGCGCAGCGCGCTCTCGAGAAGTTGCTTGGGACCGACCTTTGCAAGGCCCTGCCCCTCGCTCGAATAGACCATATGAACGACATTGCGATGGGGCACGATGAGTTCGCGTGTGTCCTCGATCGTAAGCAGTCGCTCGTCGGGCGGGATGAGCTGGATGAGCGCTTTCGCCAAGGTCGTCTTGCCGGACCCGGTTGCACCGCTGACCAGGATATTCTTGCGCGCGGCGACCGCGACCTTGAAGAAGGCCGGCCAGTCGCCCGCATCGCGAAGTGCCACCAACTCGGCGTCGGTTTCGGTAAGGCCCCGGGCGCTCGCGCGCGTCGTGTCAAAGAGGCCAGCGCGTGCGAGCTGGTCGATCGGCAGGGTTACGGTCGAGGGCTTGCGTATCGTAAAGGACGGGCAGCCGCTCGGCGTCACCGACGGGATTACGATCTGGCAGCGCTCGCCGCCTGGGAGGACGGTCGAACAGATCGGGGTCTGCCCATCGATGTCCTGGTGCGTGAAGCTTGCCGCGGCGACGGCGAGCGTTCCAAGCCACTCGCTGTCGAGTTCGGACAGCTCATGCCATCGCCACCCCTGCCGGTCCTCGATTCCCGCCTCGCCCGGACGGTTGATGACGAGCTCGGTCACATCATCTGGCTCCAGCAACGGAAGAAGCGGTTCGAGGTAGTGACGAAGGACGGCGGTGTCGCGCATGGCTTACCGCCGCAGCTCTAGATTGTAGACATCGGCGAAGTTGAAGTCCTTGGCGACGAAGATACCGACCTCCTCGCCCTGGTTCTTTTTCAGCACCGGCCGGATATTGATGTTGTTCTGGAGCGCGATCGCGGCCCCTTCGCTCGGCGCACGCGTGACATTGTTGAAATTGCCGTTGCCGCTCGATGCGGCCTGCCCGGCAATATAGGCGGCGTCATCGACGAGCGAGAGCAGGAGCGCGCCGCCGAACCGTGCCCAAAAGAAGCTGTCGACCGCCCCAGCAAGCCCGGCGCGGCCGAGCGCGTCTGACCCAGGCGAGGCAAGGTCGATGCGGACGCCTTGTGGCGTCACCGCCCGGGTCCAAAGCACAAAGAGGCGGTTCTGACCCTGTTGGATACCTCCGCGATACTCGCCGAGCACGCGCGTGCCCTTTTCCATGAGCACGACCCGGCCATTCTCGGAGTAGACATCGCGCGGGATCATGCAGGACGTGTATCCAGGCTGCGCGGAATTGATGGCCGTCTGAAGGGTGCAGGGAATCAATGTCCCCGCAGTGATCAGAAAATTGCGATTGGGGAGCATCGAGGCTCGCGCTTCGCCTACGGCCGAACTTTGCCGCAGAAGATCCAGCGCATTGGGCGCCCCGCCCTCAGCGCTCCCTGGCGTTCCTGAATTTTCGGTCGGTTGCGCGCCCGAGGCCGCCGCCGGACCTTGCGAGGTCTCCCCACCGAGATCGCGCCCGCCATAGGCGATGAGTGTCGACCGTCGCGCCCGGTCGGCGAGGTTGGGCCGGGCGCCCGTCCCTCCTGTCGGTCCTGGCGCCGCACCGGGCTGCATGGCAGGGACGATCTGACCGTCGGGGCCAGGAACCCCTGCTGCGGGATTGAGCACAGGTGCGTTGGGATCGCTCCCGCCTGCGCCCAGCGGTCTCGGCTGCGGAGCGACCGCCGCGTAATCGACGGTTTCCCGCGCCACGATATCGCGCCGCTCTTGGGCCGCCCCGCCCGGTGCAGTGAGGTCACGATTGGAGCCCTGTTGGCTCGTCCCGGAATTAACCCACAGGATGCCCAGTACCATCGCCGTGCCGGCAAAGATGAGGGCGGTATTGCGCTTGGAAGGCGTCATCCCCCCGATCGGCTCGATACCGCGCTCGTGCAGGATCTCGTCTTTCTCCGGCGTGAGATCGGCGCTCGGCAGAAGGCGCGAAACGGAGGATGGATCTTCGGCCATGGCTCATTCCTGCGGATGTGTGATGGTGCGCTCGACATGGGGCGACCCGGTGTTCGTCCCATGATCGACCCCATAGGGTTCTGGCGCCTGATTATAGATGCACAGCACCTCGCCGCCTCGCCGAAGGCGCAGCTGACGCGCCACCAAATGGACGACGACGAATTCGTCGCGGACGTCGAAGGGGACCAGCGTCTCAGATCCGTCCGGTCGCACCAGATATATCGCCGGCACCTCGCGGTTCGCGGGGAAACGCAACACCGTGAACTGCCCGTTATCGGAGACCTCCGACGGCTGAAGCTCGCTGGAGCCCTGCACCTTGTAGTTCATGTTGCGAGGCCCTTCGACGACCGCATGATCGAGAGCGCCGCGAACGGCGCGGCCCTCTAGGGCAGCGGCCTGCATGGCAATCTGCGCGGCCCTGAGACGCGCGGCGCGGTCGGCGTCGTCCCTGGGATATCGGAACCGCACCTGAAAATAGGCTTGGCCGTTGCGGCCCGTGATCGGACCGCTGCGAGCGGTCAACTCGAACGCATAGCTGCGCAATTCGCCTCCGCGCGACGTGGTGACGATGAGATTGGTCGGTCCGGCACGCTCACGCGGCTTGAGGAACAGGATGTGCCCGGCGACGGCGACCTCCCAAGATACGGTGTCGCCCAGCGCGACGTGCTGGATCGTCTCATCGTCGCTCAGGACAATCTGCGTTGCGGTCCGGAACGTGCCGACGATCCGATAGACCTCGGTCTCTTCATATTCGACGAACTTGACGCGCGGGTCGGACGGACCACCTCGCGGAACTTCGACCGCGTGCGCCGCCGTTACAGGCACCAGCGCGCAAATGATGGCGGCGGAGAGTGCCCTCATCGGATCACCTCCGGATCGGCACGATAGTTTTCGACCTGGAATCCCAGCGGGTTCCGGTAGCGATCGCCTTCCGCCATGGGCGCGTTGGCGTAGGCGAACGTGATCGTGGCGATCCAATCGCTGTTCTGAACGTCGGTCTCGGTCTGGACCGTCCGCGTGAACCGCACATTGGCGACGCGATCGTTGATGAAGGCGATGTTGCGCACGCGCGCTTGCACGACGGCATTCTTGCCCCAGACATTTTGGGGACTTGCGCCATTGTTGCTGCTGTAGAAGCGCGCCCAGCGCTGCTGTTCAGTCGGTTGCGAGAGGATCGTCACGAACCGAAAATTTTCTTCGGCCGCTGCCGGGATCCAGCTTTCGCGGGTTCTCACATACTGGGCGAGGAAGTATTTGGTGACCGCCTCATCGTAGCGCATCGGCCGCTGGGTGAGCGCGGTCTGGACATCCACCGCGCCGGTGGTCTGGTTGACGCGAATAACATAGGGCACGACAGTCTTGAGAGGTGTCAGAGCCGCAACTGCGAAGATCGAGGCCGCGGCCAGGAGTGAGGCGATGGCCGCGATGCTCCAAGCGATGCGGGTCGAGCGCAGCGCGTTCCGGATCCTGTCCTGATCCCAGCTTCGTGCGTCCCGGAAATAGCGCTGCAGCCCCGATGCCGGCACGGCCTCCGAGCGGTCATCAGCAGCTCGCATAATGCGATCCCCTTGGTGCGAACGAGACCTTGTCGTCCGAGGTAGACGGCGACGGCACGGCGGGCGGCGGGGGCGGATCGCCGTCTCGAGGATGGGACAGGGGCGGTATGGGCGGCGCAACTCTTGGTGCCGTGGTGGCAGGCACTGGCGAGCCAGGCAGGACGCTTCCGTAGATGTTCACGTCTCGCAGGCGATGACCATTGCAAACCGCGAGCTTCTTGGGTCCGGAAGCACAGCCCGCGACGCCGAGCACAGCTAAGCCACCGACTAGGCAAGCGACGCTGCGGCGGAAGCTCGAGGCGGAAATTCGCGGAAAAAGGAAAGTCATGATGATGCCTCACTACGCCGATTCGATGGTGCCGCCGCGACGAGCGGCGCGCTCCAAGTTGCGACTGTTGCGCATGACGCGACGCTGTCGGAAGGGAGATGCCATCGTCCCCCAAGCCGTTCCGGCGAAGGCACCCACGCCGGCAGCCGCGCCCCCGGCTATTCCCGTCGCGATGGCCGGAGCCTGGAAGAAGAAGATCGTCCCCAAAAATATGTACGCTGCAAACAGGACAGCACCGAAAGCCGTATCCACGACGCCTTCAGATGCTGCTGTTGCAGCCGCTCCGAGGTCTGTGATTAGGGTCGTGATGGCTATGATTACAGCAAGGAGAACGATATAGTTGAATACTTGGCCCAGCCAGCCGTGGAAAAAACGCCTCGTTGGCTCGAAAAGAGCTAGGGCGATGAAGATGGGGCCAAGCGCGATAATGATCGCCAACGCAACTTTGGCAAATATGGTGATAGCGAATCCAACCGCTGCCGAGAGCCCAACTAATGCCTTCAGCCCCAGGCTCAGCGCATAGAGGACCAGTTTATATGGGTTAATGTCGCTGTAGGTTGCGGCTTCAGTCTCTATCCGCGCAACTATAGCATCACTTTGAGTGTAATAGTCGTCGAATGCCTCTCCTACTGTGTCGATCGTCTTACCGGCGAGAGCTTGGGAGATCGCATCGGGCATTCCGTGGAAGAGCGGCGTCGTGATCCAATCGGAATAGGCGACCGTCGTCGCAGCAACATACAGCAGGCAGAGCTTCACCATCCGATAGAATAGCTCACCCCATGGTTCGCTGATGATGCCCCGCATCACCATGTAGCCGAACAGGGCGATGTAGATAACCAGCCCGACAGCGAGCGGACCACGGACAACCTCTACGACGTTTTGGAGACGCTCGTTGAGGAAAAGATCAAGCTTCCCATCAACGTTCGCGTAAAGTGAATTGAACATGTCCGTGGCCATGCGAGGCTCCAGGGCGCTGGATTATTTCGAAAGCGACCGCATCTTGTTGTCGAGGATCCGGAGGCTTTCAGCGTTGGAACACTCCTGTTCGTTGGGATGTGATCCGTCGGCACAGGCCTTGACGAGTCCTCTGAGCTCTTCCGGGTGAGAGGTTAGATAGTCCTTCCCGCGCGGTGCCCGCTCGCATCCTGCGAGCATTCCCGCTGCGGCAAACCCAAGCAGCAAAGCTCTCGCGGTCATTGCGACAAGCTTTCTAGCTTCGTCGCCAGTATCGCTTCGCTTTCGCGCTGTGATCGCAACTGGACGTCTGCTTCTTGCCGCATTCGCAGCGCCTGCAATTGCAAGGCGTCGTTCTGGATATGGGCATTCTCGACCCCTACCCTCGCCTGGATATCCATGACCTGCTTGGCGTCCGAAGCGGTATCCAGCGAGGTTCTCAGCTCTTCGAGGCCGGCGGTACGCTGGGCCGACACGCCATAGGCCGCCTCCGCGATCGCGGCGTCGCGCGCTGCGAGGTCGCCGTTCCGCAAGAGGTTATCGCGGGACGCGCGCTCATACGCCGACGCACCTGGCCGCAATTCCGGCAAAGCGATGCGGTTGGCGTCCCGGATACGGGTCGCGGAGCTCCCGAGCGAACCCAGGCTGGCATTGTCCGACGACATCAGCCGACTGATGTCACGGGCCTCCCGCGGCAGAAGATGGCGCATGGCATCGGTGGAAAGAGATGATGCGATGCCGTTGACGTCGGTGACCTGGTTGAAGCTGCCATAGAGCTGCTTCGCTTCTGCGATCTGCTCCTTCCCCTGATCGATCATCGACAGGGTGTTTTTCACCGTGGCCAGCGCCTGCAGATAACCGGAGCTGTCGTAGACGGGGATGCCTTGCGCAACTGCAGGCCCCGCCATTCCTAGGGCGATGGCGCCAAGTGCTGCGTATATGCCCTTACCCATAGCTCATCCTTTCCTGATCGATGCAGACCGACGCTGCTGGTGAAAAAGAGGCAGCCATTTCGCCGGGTCGTCGCCGACATCAGCGCGAATGGCATCGAGGAGCGTCACGGTTTCCGTGGTGCCCGAGAGCACCGCGAGCTCGTCGGAGAGGCCGCCCAGGTCCAGTTCCACCACGATCGAGTCATGACCCTGCTTGATGAGGAAGCGGCGAGACTCGGGGTTCAGGTCGTGACGGACGAGCTTGAATTCCGCCTGGGTCAGGCCCAGCCCGTCGATATAATCCGTTTCACGCCCATAGGGGTTGGGCAGCAGGATCTTGGTCGCGACCTGCTCCATGATACTGTGTGAGATATCCGAGCGCAGCGCATCGGCCGGGCTCTGCGTGCCGAAAACCAAGAAGGCGTTCTGCTTGCGGTAGGTCTTCAGGCCATCCTGGGCAAAGGCGCGGAAAGCGTCATCACCCAGCGCCTTCCAGAACTCATCGATGTCGATCACCAGTCGGCGGCCATCCAGAAGGCCGTCGATGCGATGGAACATGTACATCATGATCGGCGTGCGAACTTCCGGATTGTCGAGGAAGTCGGTCATGTCGAAGCCGAGGAACGGCGCATCGAGCGACAAAGCATCGATCTCGTTGTCGAACACCCAACCCAGCGATCCGCCCCGCGACCATTTCTCAAGTCGAGCGCCGATGCCTTCCGGGTCGCGCTGGCCGAGCAGCTGGCGCAGGGCCAGAATGGATCGGTTCTCCGGTGCGAGCCGCCCGAGCGACGCCAAGCCTTCGTCGATCATACGCTCCTGGGTGACGCCCAGCGGGCCGCCCGGCGGCGTCACCAGCTGCCGGATCAGACGACCGAGAAAGACGAGGTTGCGCGGTCCATATTCGAGCGCCCGCAGCGGCGCGAAGCCGGTTGGCTCCCCGTTCTTCAGCGTCAGATAGATCCCGCCAACAGACCGCACGTAGATCTCGGCGCCGCGATCCTTGTCGATGAAGATCTGCTGCGCGCCCGTCTTCTCGAGCTGCGCCATCAGGAAGTTCTGAACGACCGTTTTGCCCGCGCCCGAGGGACCGATAATGAGCGTGTGGCCGAGATCCCCGACATGGAAGTTGAAATAGTAGGGCGATTGCGCGGCCGTCTTCATCAGCGCGATCGCCGGACCCCAATGATTTCCGCTCGGCCGGCCCGCGGGATAGGTATGGAAGGGTGCCAATGCGGCGAAATTCCGCGATGTGATTGCCGCCGGCCGCGCCCGCCACGCGAAGTTACCGGGAAGCTGAGCCCAGAAGGCTGCTTCGAGCGCCGGACCTTCCCTCGCCGACACCAGACCAGCGTCCGCGAGCGCCGCCCGCGCGGCCGACAGATTATCGGCGAGCCGCCTCTGGCTCTCGGCAAACACCCCAAGCGAGAAGTGATGTTCGCCCAGCACGAACCGATTGCTTTGAAGATCGTCGGCGGCGTCTTCAAGGTCGAGCGCCTGGCTTGCTGCCGCGTCCTCGGTCGAGGCCATCTGGTTCTGTCGCCGGCGCAGCCTTTCGGCCGCGCGCGCCTTCCCCATGAAGGTGAAGGATTGCGACACGACGAACGCGAAATCCTGGCCGAGCAGAGCGTTCATCTGACCGGGACGGGTGAGCGCAGGATATTCCCGGATGCCGAAAATCCCCAGCCAGCGGCTCGCATCATGGGCGCGGATCTCGACCGTCTCGCGTCCGAAGATCACCCGCTCGCCGTAGAGTGCGGATCCAAGATGGCCTCGGACCAGCGGCACCTTGGCCTTGGCGCCCATCATGACTTGCTCGAGCACTTCGAGCGGCCTGGAGAATAGGAGGCCATTTTGCTCATAGAGGCCGAGCCGTGCGGGGCTGCACCGCCGGAGGAGCTTTTCGATATCGCGCGCCTTCTCCTCGAAGCGGGCCAGTTCGTCAGGGTCGATTTCTTCATCGGCCGCCCTGGCCTTGGCGATGCGCTTGAGGAGAAGCCCCGTCCGATCGGCCGAGCCGACCGCCGGCCGCATGATCAGCGTCAGATAGTGCTCGTTGACGAACATGCGCTTGGCAGTCACCCGCGCGCGATATTTTTCGTCCAGTTCGGCCGCGAAGTCCGAGCGGAATTGGCCTTCGGGATAGTCATCGACCGGGCGGCGAACGATGTGGGTCCAGAGCGCGAGCCGGTCGTCGGCAATGTTGCGCCAGGTGCCGTTGAGCTTCTCATGCCAGTCGTTGAGGTGGATCGGATCCGCGGTTTCGAAGGCGAGCCCCTCGAGGCGGAACATCATCATGAGGTCGCCGCTATCGAGCGCGATCACCTCCGACGTCACGTGGCGCGCATAGGGCAGATAGCGCCCAGGCTCGGCCTCTTGCCGCAATATGCGCCACGGCGTCTTGCGGGGCGGGAGCTGGGCAGCCGCGCTAGCCACGCGCAAAGCCCTTGCGTTTCAGCCCGGCGACCGGGAGCGGCGAATAGGAACTGCCGCCCCACCAGACGCGGTTCCGGTTGCGCGCCTTGGTCATGGTCCAGAGGGACAGCAGCCGGAAGGCGTTGGCATCATGCCGCACGATGAGCCGTGCAACAGCAAGACAGGCGCCTCCGATGGCGCCGGCATAGAGCGGGTTGCCGCTGACGATCAAAGTGAGACAGGCGGCAAGCGCGATCGGCAACGAGGCTTCGAGCGGCACGCCGAGCCACATCGTCGGGCGCGTGACCGCGAGAAACAACGTCTCCTCGCGCAGCCGCTCGTCCAGCGCGGCGCTCTCCTTCACGCGCCACCCGTGATGGTGTCGACGATCCACTGCGCGCTGAAGACGATGAAGATGCCAACAATGACCGTCACCAGAAGGCCGAGGCTGGCGCGCCCGGTGAAAAACATGAACCCGACGATCACGACCGCGATCACCGCGATGGTCTTGGCGAAGGTCCCGGTGAGCCAGGTCTTGATGTTCTCCGCCATGGACGTGATGCCGTCGGCACCTTGCGCGTGCGCAGGATCGCTCAGCAGTATCGAGACAAGCAGCGCCAATGCCATCACGCCGATGATGCGCAGCAGAAGTCGCGCCCATTGTGGCCGTCCGCCCAGGTGGGCGGTGATTGCTGTCATGGATGCTGTCCTTTCTGAGATGCGGCCCCGTCGCCGAACACCATGAGCGAGGCCTGGCTCGCCCTCGCCGCTGTTTTCCACCCGGCTGCGGCCGGGGGCGAAACAGGGGTATCGGGTGGCGGAGCGAAGGCCGGAGCCGCTGGGGCAACGACCGAGTTTCTGGTTGCCGGCGCCGTACTCCGGATCAACGGAATGACGGCCGACGCGCTGGCATAGACCCTGGCGACATAGCCGTTGCGAAAGCCGCGCTGCCGGTCGCCGGTATTGTACAGCGACAGGGCGGTCGCGATCGCGTGATCGCGGCTCGGGGCAAGGCGCGCGACCGCCTGGTAGTTGGTCGCTAGGACACGCGCGGCGGCGGCTAGGTTGGAGCAGGGCTCGAATGCATTTTCCACCGAAAGCCCCAGCCAGCCGAGATTGGCGCTGTTGATCTGCCCCAGGCCGAGATCGATGTTGTAGCCTCGACCAATCAGGCTGCGCGCCGCAGCGATTGCCTGCGCCTTGGTCGCGGGCTTTGGCGCGCGCACGCCGGGACTATTGACCCCGATTGCGAGACTGTTGAACCGGCTCTCCGTGTGGACGATCGAAATGAGCGTCTCAGGCGCCACCGTCGGTGCGCAAGCTCCTGCAAGCGAAAGAAGGGTGGCGACATCGAGGATCATCGGCGGCCGCCGTCCAAACGCTCGATGCCGGCCAGCGAGAAGGTCTGGCTGCGGCCGTCGTTGAACGTGATGACCACCCGGCGGCGAGTTGTGGAATCGCGATCATAGACCTTCGTGCGGGCGACGCCGCCGCTACAGCCGGGAAAGGCGCCGCCGGTGGCCAAGCGTTGCCATAGCTTGGTCATCGGCGACACGCATTGCGCGTATTGGGTCGCGCCACCGGGATTGGAAAGACACAGGAGAACCTGGCAGCCCAGGTCATTCGCCGCTGCCGGTGCGCTTGGAAGGGCTGTGGCGAGGGCGAGCATCGCCATGCCGAATATTGCACGTTGCATCGGGTCTTCCCCCGCGAGAGACAGCTCCCGCGTCGGGAAATGCCGTCAGCTATCCGTTGGATTTCACCTCTCTTTTGTTCCGACCGCGCTCGATTTCGGCAATCCCCCTAGCCGGGGGGGGAGTTGATCGGTTTGCTGCCGCAGGAATTCGGACAGAGCGCCTTCCTGGTCGGGCCGGAGAGCATCGATTGCGGCGAGATGGTCTGGCGGATCGCCGCCGAGCAGGATGGACGGGCACTGCCCGTCATAATTGCCGAGATTGGGGCGGTGCTGCTGGTAGCCGACCAGCGCGGCAAGCTCGGGATCGAATGCGCTGGCCACCTCGGGCGGATAGGTCAGCCACTGGTTCTCATAGGGCTTCAGCCAGCCGAGGCAGTAGCTGACGATGATGCCTCGGCGCACCGCGTTTGAACGATTCGCGCCGGCGCCATGGAGGGTCGATCCCAGGAATATGATCGCCGATCCCGGATCCGCTTCGATGGCGACCGGCTCCGCGCCGTCGTCGCCCTGCCCGCCATTGTGGCTCCCCGGCCAGACCAGCGTCGCCCCATTTTCGGCCTTGAACGGCGAAATCGGCCACATGACGTTGACGAGATATTCGAGCTCGCCGGTCGGACCGCGCCACATGTCCTGATCCCGGTGCGGAAATTGCGCTGGCGCCCCCGGGTGCAGCTCGAGCGCTTGCGTGAGGTTGAGCTGGACCGTGTCGCACCAGGGCTCGAGGATAGCGTGGACGAGGCGCATGACGGCAGGGTTTTGGACAAGACTTTCAACCGTCGGCGCGCGCTTCAGCAGGCCACCGAAGCGTTTTGTCCGAGGGCCGTAGAATCCGCCCTGGCAGAAAGGCGTGGCGGCAAAACGCGGATGGAGGGATCGATTGATCTCCTCGATGCGTGACCGAGACTCGACATCCCGCAGGATGCAGAAGCCGTGCTGCCGCAGATTTTCGTCGGCTTTGGTCGCGGCGGAGACGCCGCGCGGTGCGATCGTGGCCATGATCGCCCTCCTCATGCTGCGGCGGGAAGATCGGCAAGGCCGACAGGGCGGAAAATGCCGCTCGCGCGCAGCTGCTCGCGCGTTCGGTCGTCCACATCGATTTGCAAGGCGACGAGACTTCGCCCTTGCTCGGACGTGGGAAGACCCAATGGTCGGCAAGTCCAGCCGAAACCCAGGATCTGCTGGAACCACGGCCACTCGGCGACCCCGGTGAAGCTGTGGATCTGGTTGGCGAGGGCATATTCGACGAGCGCGGTGACCAGCTGATTGCGCAGCTCGAGACGCTCCCGGGCGCGCAATTTTCGCGCAAGGCAAAAGCGGGTGATTTCCAGGATAGCACTGCCGCGCGGCGGCGCTTCCTCGCAAAGATCCGGGAAGATCGTGCCGAGAATATGCTCGTGCGTGGTCGGCAGAAGCCGTGCGGATGCCCGGTGTTCCCCGTCGTCCCCGGTAACAACGATGTAGACGGCGCGATCATTGTCGAACTGATCGATCTCGTAGCGACCGGCGATGACCGGAACGTCCCAGCGAAGAAGATCGACGAAGACCCGCTTGCGCTCCTCGAACATGGAGCGAAACAGGCGGTGTTCCATGGCTTGCGAAAAGCCGGTCCCGATGTGCATGACAGCCTCCTTTTGGTGAGGCCTGTCAGTCGATCAGAGGCGGCTTTTTTGCGTTATCCCCAGTTCTGGGGAGATCATCGGCCGAACACATCGGCAAAGCTGATTTGCCCTTCGAACAAGGCGCGAATGGCGAGGAGGGTGCGCTTGGTGACGCCATAGCGGTCGCGCGCATCCTTCACATGCTGGATCACCGTTTCCTGGCCGATGCCGAGGATCTGGCTGATCTCCCAATCGGTCTTGCCCCGCGCGACCAGCGCCACGCATTCGGCCTGCCTTTCGGTCAGGCTCGGGCATTCGGATTGCGGCGCGTGGATCCGGGAAATCTTGCGTGCCGCTTCGAACGCGAAGCTGCCGACGAGCTGCACGAACGGCAGCTGCCGATGGTCGAGCATCTCGCCCGCCGCCATCGCGAAGGAACAGGATCCATTGAGCTCGCCAGGAATATGGGCCGGAACGGTGAAGCCGTCGCCCAGCCCGGCCTCGTAGGCTTCTGCCAGGATCGAGCGATCGGCGGCCGTCAGAGAGATGATCGACTGAACCGCCGACCAGGCAAAGCCCACATTGGTGCGATGGCTGGCGCGGTGGATCGGGTCGCTCGCATAGAGGCGTCTCGCCTGGAAGCGCTCCACCCAGTCTTGCGGATAGTCGACGATGTGGACCGAGCGAACCGCAGGCTTCAGGTCGACATGATGGACCAGGGCATAGTGCCGAAAGCCCATGGCCTTCGTGATTTCGGCCATCAGGTCAGACAAGGCCGTAGTGTCCTTGATCGCGCCAGCGACAGCGCAGAAATCCTGAACTTGCCCAAGCCCGATCATCATATGGCCGGCGAGATCAGAGCAGCGCTTCCATGTTGAGATGACCATCGCGAACCGCGCGCAGCACCAGCTGCGTGCGTCGTCGCACGCCATAACGCCTGCGGGCCGATTCAACATATTCGTGCACGGTGTCGCGGCTGAGGCCGAGGATCTGGCCGATCTCCCAGTCGCTTTTGCCTTGCGCGACGAGCGCGATGCATTCGACCTGGCGAGGGCTGAGAGGGACGCAGGCCAATGGCCCTGCCCTTTCGCCAAGCAGCTCGCGCGCCCGATCATAAGCGACCGAGCCGAGCAGACGGGCGGTCAGAACCTCTTCTGCACTCAGCGGCTCGTCGCGTGATCGGGCCGCAGTGAAGATCGCCTCGGGCTCGCCCGGAGTCCGGATCGGCAAACTGTAGCCCGATGCAAGGTCATGATCCCGGGCGCGGTCAAGGATGCCTCGCTGGCGCGGCGTGAGCTCCAGCACGTCGCCGACACGGTCCCAGGCCAGTCCAGAGGGCGTACGTGCGCAGGCCGCATGAATGGGATCTTCGATATAGTGGCGTTCTTCTAGAACTTCCTCGAGCCAGGCCGACGGATAGGTTGTGAGGAACAGGCTTTGCTCGTCGCCGCGCCGAAGGTCGATATTGTGAAGCAGCGTGAACCAGCGGAAGCCAAGATCGCGCACGGCGGCATCGATCGTGCCATGCAGATCGCCAAGGGTTTCAGCACGCTGACAGTCCGTCGCAAAGCGCGTGAGATCATCAAGGCGGCCGCAGTCTTTTATCCTGTTCGCCATAGGCGACGGAAGCTCGTTCGCGAGGAGACGGCTCGTCCACACCTAAGCGGCGAGCGCCATGATTATCAGGATGAGTTGAGAACGATTCGCAACAATCTACGATTAGAATGGATCGCCTATGACACTTTATCCGCCGGCAAAGTGTCATAGCTGACAACCCGTCTGCGGCCGCCGATTTGGGATTCACATTGATCCTGCTTTGTGCTTGATTCCATCATGTTATGTTTCATGCAGGCAAGCCTCTTGAACCCTCCATTGGCTGTGATGTCGCGGCCGTGCTCGAGACGCTGGCGACCGTATCGAGCCGGCCCCGTTATGCCTTCATGCTGCTCAACCTGATCGCCCAGGTGGCGGGGCCAGATGGAAGCGCCGGTCCCTGGGTCAGGCGGAACGATGGGCTCGTTTCCCTGCGCGATTGGCTATGCGACGCATTGACCCCGATGGCCCAGCGTGGTCCGCGCAGCATTACGCTGGCCGAGCGGGTCGAGAGCGACCTCGCTAGAAACGGACTGCTCCCCGGCGATCCGGAGAAAAGGCGCGGCGTGATCGCGGAGGAAATGCGGGCACGCATTCGCACAGCCGGCAAGAGTAATCTCAGTCGCGCCGTTTCCGAACTGGTGAATGCAGGCCTGCTCCGCCGACATTATCAGGGCTATCGCGTCGACCATCGGAACCGTGGCGGCCAGCGCCACGCCGTCTATACCTTGATCGGCGATGCTCTGCGTCTAGTGCCGGGCATCAGCTCCACACCGAATCTGCCCGTGCAAGGCGAACTTGCCCTCCCAAGATGATTGCGCAGTCGAACCGGGATTGCTGCAGTAGTGTGCTGTGAGGTCGGGTAACGATGTCCGAATAATAAGGCCAGTCAGAACGTCAGCATTGACCTTGCCGGCAATTACATCAGCCATTCCCGTCAAGGATCGCCATGGCCTTCTTCGACGCGAATGGATTGTCAGATTCGGAATGAAGCCGGGCACGCGAGCCATATAATCGCGGTAAACCTCGCCGAAGTTGGCTAGCGCCTCCTTTTCCTCATGCCGAGCCAGCCGAATATACATCACGACGAGCACCGGAAACATAGCAAGGGTCAAAAGGGTCGGCCATTGTAGCAAAAAGCCGAGCATGACGAGAATGAAGCCGACATATTGCGGGTGCCGGATCCGGGCATAAATCCCAGTAAGGGCCAATTGGTGTTTGCGCTGACTCAAGTGAAGGGCCGTCCATGCAACCGAGATCAGCCAGTAACCCACGCCGATCAGCACAAAGCTGGCGATGTGGAATGGACCGTAATGGGGATTAACTCGCCAGCCGAACATCATCTCCAGGAGATGTCCAGCATCGTGGCTCCACCAGTCGACAGCGGGGAAATACGACTGGAGCCACCCCGAAAGCACGAAGATCGTGAGCGGGAAGCCATACATTTCCGCGAAGAGCGCTATGATGAAAGCGCTGAACGCCCCCAAACTGCGCCAGTCTCGTTTAGTTGCCGGCTTGAAGAAGCTGAACGCAAAGAGGATGAAAACGGCGGCGTTAACCAGCGCGAGCCCCCACAGACCATAGCCATAGTCGGCGTGCGTCATCGCGACTCTCCTTCGATGCGGCCGTTGGGATTGGCCGGTAAGCCGGCGGGTGCCTGACCGGGCTCATGGCCATGCTGATGCCCACCATGGCCGCGGTGCATGAACAGGTGCATGAGCGGGCAGGCGAGCAGGATGAGATAGGGCAGCACACCCAGGAAGTGCGCGGTATGCTCGGTGAGGAGGAAGAAGCTAGCGACGAGCAGGAAGCCGATCAGAACGATCTTGCCGCGCTTGCGCATGCGATGGTCATGTTCGCCCATATGCCGTCCTCTTCTGGTCAACGTCCGGGCAGCATAGGCTCGAGTCCAAGGAGCAAGGTATAAGTAGAGACCGAAGTCCCCCGGGCATCGCGCAGGCATGGGTAAGGCGATCGATGGGATCGGCCATCGGCGTTCGGGCGACGCAGCTGTCGGGGAGCAGCAGTCGTGCTGCGGATTTTGCGTATAGGCGTGCGGCGTCCGCGAACCAATGCTGCGCTCACGAACATAATCGTGAGAGGCAGGCCCGCGTCCATGCAAAAGAGAAAGAAACGGCACCATTCCCGCGTGACCATCTTCGAGCGTGAAGCAAGGATCGATCTGGCCAAGCGCCCGGCCGATGGTCTCGGCGTTGCCTTTCTCGGCGCATCGGGAACGGTCACAGGGTCGCGTTATCTGGTGGACGATGGTGAAACTCAGATCGTGGTCGATTCCGGCCTGTTTCAGGGACCCAGGGATCTGCGCCGCCTTAATTGGGCATCGATCCCACCCGAAGTCGCGGATGTCGGCCAGGTGCTGCTGACCCACGCCCATCTCGATCACTCGGGCGCACTACCGCGCATGGCGCGCCTGGGCTGGGACGGGACCGTCCTTGCCACGCGGGCGACCGCGGCCCTGTGCGAGCTCCTTCTTCCCGACAGCGGCCATCTGCAGGAAAAGGATGCGGAGTTCGCCAACCAGCACGGCTTCTCCAGGCACCAGCCGGCGCTGCCCCTCTACACCCAGGCCGACGCGCGTCTGGCATTGCAGCTCTTCCGCCCGATCGAGTTCGGAGCGTGGCATGCAGTCACGGACGGCATCAGGGTGCGCTACCATCGCGCCGGCCACATCCTCGGCGCGGCGTCGATCGAGATCGACTGGAAGGGGCGGACAATCCTCTTCTCAGGCGACATCGGCCGTTACGGCGATGCGGTGATGAAGGATCCCGAGCCGCCCGCGCGCGCCGACTATGTCCTAGTGGAATCGACCTATGGCGATCGGCGCCACGAGCAGGTCGATCCGACAAAGACGCTTGGAGATCATGTCGAACGATGCGTCGAGAGAGGCGGGACGGTGGTGATTCCGGCCTTCGCCGTGGGACGGGTTCAGTCGCTTCTCTATCATTTCTCGCGTCTGCGCGCGCAGGGACGCCTCCGCGACATCCCGATCTTCCTCGACAGCCCGATGGCGATCAACGCGAGCGGGCTGATGTGCGATTTCATGGACGAGCATCGCCTGGCCCGCGCCGAGTGCGAAGCGGCGTGCAGCGTCGCGCACTATGTGCGCGAAGTGGAGGAATCCAAGGAACTCACCGCCAACCCCGCTCCCAAGGTCATCATCTCGGCCAGTGGAATGGCAACGGGCGGCCGCGTGCTCCACCATCTCAAGCGCTTCGCGCCGGATGGGAAGAACCTCATCCTCTTCTCAGGCTTCCAGGCGGCGGGCACCCGCGGCGCCGCCATGATCGGGGGCGCCCGGACGATCAAGATCCACGGCGAGTATATCCCGGTCGAAGCCGATGTCGCCAACCTGACGATGCTTTCGGCGCATGCCGACAGCGACGAGCTCATGCGCTGGCTCGGGTCGCTGCAAGAGCCCCCGCGCCATGTCTATGTCACGCATGGCGAGCCGACCGGCGCCCAGGTCCTGGCGAAGCGTGTCTCGGAGGATCTGGGCTGGGCATGCAGCGTACCGGCGCTGGGTAGCTGGGGCATGCTCGCGTGAAGCCCGGGATCATCGAGGACGCCGAAGTAGAGCCTGTCGCGACGACGCTGCGGGCACACCGCCTCGGCCTGTCGGCTGCCGGAGGTGATCTGATCGCGGTCATGCGCCAAGACTGTCCCGTCTGCCGCTCGGAAGGTCTCGCGTCGCGCGCGCAGGTCGCGCTGCACGCCGGCGGGCGGGAAATCGTCGTCTCGCTGCTGCACAGTTCCGCGGAGGCTCCAGCGCCCGGCGAGATCGGCCTGTCCGAATCCGCATGGCGGCTGCTCGGCGTCAGCGAGGGCGATCCGGTCGAGATCGCGCACGCCCAGCCTCTCGCCTCGCTCGCCGAAGTGCGTCGGCGCATCTATGGCAATCGTCTCAGTGAAGGGGCTTTTTCAGCGATCATGACCGACATCGCCGAGCGACGCTATAGCGATGTCCATCTCTCGGCGTTCATCACGGCATGCTCAGCGGTCCCGCTCGATACGGACGAAACGATCAGCCTGACCAGGGCGATGGTCGATGTCGGCGAGCGATTGCAGTGGTCCGGAGCGGTCATCGTCGACAAGCATAGCGTCGGTGGATTGCCGGGCAATCGCACCACGCCGATCATCGTCTCGATCATGGCCGCGGAGGGCCTGATCATGCCCAAGACATCGTCGCGGGCGATCACCTCGCCGGCCGGCACGGCGGACACGATGGAGGTGCTTGCACCTGTCGACCTCGACGTTTCCGCCATCCGCAAGGTGGTCGAGCGCGAAGGCGGCTGCATCGCCTGGGGCGGCGCCGTCAATCTCAGCCCGGCCGACGATGTGATCATCGGCGTTGAACGAGTGCTCGATATCGATGCCGTAGGGCAGATGGTCGCCTCGGTGCTGTCCAAGAAAATCGCGGCCGGTGCGACCCATCTGGTCATCGATATCCCGGTCGGGCCGACCGCCAAGGTACGCGGAACCGATGCCGCCGATACGCTCGAGCGCGCGCTGAGCTCGGTCGCCCAAGCCTTCGGGCTTCGCACGCGCGTGATGCGCGGCCCCGGCGCGGAGCCGATCGGACGGGGCATCGGCCCGGCGCTCGAGGCGCAGGATATCCTTGCCGTCCTCCAGGGGCAGCCGGGCGCCGAGGATCTCGCCCACCGGGCCTGCGAGCTGGCGGGAGGACTGCTTGAGCTCGCTGACGCGGCCCCGGCCGGCGAAGGCTATGCGCGTGCGCGGGCGTGTCTCGAAAGCGGCGGGGCCTGGGCCAAGTTCCAACGTATCTGCGAAGCGCAGGGCGGCATGCGGGCTCCACCGGTCGCCCGGTTTCAGCAGGATATGATCGCTCCCTATAGCGGCCGCCTGGTGAGTATCGACAATCGCAAGCTCGCGACGGTCGCGAAGCTCGCCGGCGCGCCGGTGGCCAAGGCCGCTGGCGTCGCACTGCAGTGTCGGCTGAACCAGATGGTGGATGCCGGGGCTCCCTTGTGTAGCATTCATGCCGAGAGCCCGGGCGAGCTCGACTATGCGGCGGCCTATGCCGTGAGCGACGGGCCGATCTTCGGGATTGAAGCGCTATGAACCGTCCCGTCCTGTTCGCGCTGCCTGGCAGCGAGGCCCTGGCACAGCCGCTATCCGCCGCGCTCGATGCAGAGGTCGGCACGATCGAGCATCGTCAGTTTCCTGACGGGGAAACCTATCTCAGGGTCGGAAACGACGTCAGCGACCGCGAGGTCATCCTGCTGTCCAGTCTCGATCATCCGGACGCCAAGCTGTTGCCGCTGCTGTTCGCAGCCGACACCGCGCGCGATCTTGGCGCTCGCAGGATCGGGCTCGTCGCCCCTTACCTCGCTTACATGCGCCAGGACATACGCTTCCATGCCGGCGAGGCGGTGACGTCGCGAACCTTTGCTGCGATCCTGTCTCGCCATCTCGACTGGCTGGTGACGGTCGATCCGCATCTCCATCGCTACCATGAATTGTCGGAAATCTACCGCATCCCAACCCAGGTTGTTCATGCCGCGCCGTTTTTGGCCTCGTGGATCAAGCGCAATGTCGCTCGCCCGCTGATCATCGGTCCGGACCTGGAAAGCGAACAGTGGGTCTCGCAGGTGGCGGCCGATGCCGATGCTCCGTTTCTCGTGTGCGAGAAAATCCGATCCGGCGACCGTCACGTCACCATCTCGATTCCGAATGCCCCAGCGTTTCTCGATCGCCAGCCGGTGCTGGTCGACGATATCGCCTCATCCGGTCGGACCCTCACCGAGGCGGCGCGCCAACTGGTCGGCATGGGGTTCGCGCGACCGGATTGCGTGGTCGTGCATCCGCTTTTTGCCGGCGATGCAGCGCAGGTTCTGGGTGGGCTTGTCGAAAGGATCGTCAGCACGAACGCGGTTGCACATGCGTCGAATGATATAGACGTCATGCCAGCGATCGCGGAGGCCGTTCGCCACCGGATTGAATGGCGTGCTGCGCGTCAGTTCTAAGACGGAAATGAACGCCCGGCAAACGCTGTGCGCGTCCTCATCCATTGACCCTAAACGAGTCCGAACCAATCTCCTGAGATCTCCCTTTCGGAGAAAATCGCGGCAGGGAAGGAGGATATGTCGTGTCGCACACACGCTCGTTCATCGATCCCCTCGACGTTGCTGGGCACCTGAAGCTTGAGCCCGAAGTAAAGCGCGCCACCCTGCTATCCTGGGCGTCCGATCGCGCAGCCGTCAAGGGCCAACCCGCCCCCTCGCCCGCCGGGCGCCAGTAACCCGCTGCCGGTCGACGATGTGATGGAAGCGTAGCGATGGCTCGATCGCGCCGAGGGCGGCGCGGGCAACTCGCATGCATCGTCCGGAGCAGAGACCCGGCAATGAGCCGCAGCGACCGCGGCATTGGTGTGAGCGGAGTAGCCGAACCCTCACAGTTTCGCTGTCCTTCGCCGTTTTGCCTCGCCAAATTTTTACTCTTGACCTGGGACCATAGTCCAACGTGCAGAGAAGTATCCCTTGAAGCGCTGCCCTCGCGGCACTGCGTATTGATCGATCTCGGGGGCTATGGGGAACAAGCGCGTCGTGCATATCGTCGATGACGAAGAGACAATACGAAAAGCACTAAGTTTCACGTTGCGGACCGCAGGGTTTGCCGTAGAAGCCTACGCTTGTCAACGCCGGGATAAAAACGGGCCAGGCACCGGTTTAAAATGGGGCCAGTTGGTTTGAACAAAAAGCCCCAAGGTTGAGGCTGGGCAGCATCGGCAGCGGGGAAGCGGCTGGAGCGGAGCGGAAGCCGATTTCCCGCTGCCGATGGCCGCCCGTTCTTAGGTCATTTATCCTCCCCCTTGTCCTTCTGGCGCTTGCGGCTGCTGGCGAGACGGAAGCTGTCACCATTCATCTCGAGAATGTGGACGTGGTGTGTCAGCCGGTCGAGCAGGGCGCCGGTCAGGCGTTCGGAGCCGAACACCGATGTCCATTCATCGAAGGGCAGATTGCTGGTGATCAGCGTGCTGCCGCGTTCATAGCGCTGGCTGAGTACCTCGAACAGCAACTCGCCGCCCACGGCGGTGAATGGTACATATCCCAACTCGTCGAGGATCAGCAGCTTTACAGATGCCAGATGCTTTTGCAGGCTGCGCAAGCGACGCTCGTCGCGAGCCTCCATCAGGTCATGGACCAACGCCGCGGCCGTTGTGAAGGCCACGCTGTGCCCTTTCTGGCACGCAGCCAGTCCTAGCGCGAGGGCGGTGTGGGTCTTACCGGTGCCGCTGGGGCCCAGCGCAATGACATTACGCCGCCGCTCGATCCATTCACCGCGCGCCAGTTCCAGAACCAAGGCCTTGTTCAGTGATGGCTGGGCTGCAAAGTCGAAGGTGTCAAAGCTCTTGGTGTGCGGGAAGCGAGCCATGCGGATACGGCGCTCCACCATCCGGCGCTCGCGATCAATCCGTTCAAGTTCGCACAGGCGCAGCAGATAGCGGGGGTAATCGGCCCGATCCTGCGCGGCCTCGAAGGCGACCTTCTCATACTCGCGCACAAAGGTGGGCAGCTTGAGCGCTTTGAGATGGTTGGCCAGTAGTACAGCGGGCGGCACGCTGGTGGGTTCGGCCTCGATGGCTGGCAGCGGCATCATGGGATCACTCATGCTGCCACTCCCGTCGCTGGAGTGCCTGCCTGCGAGAGCAGGCCCATGTAGGTGCGCGGATCGGTACGCCCGACATTCGCGCGCGGCAAATGCGGGTAAAATTGCAGATCGAGGCGCGGCACACGCTGTTCGAGGCGGGCCAGCGCGATCATCTTGATCGCATCGAAGCTGATTGCCCCCATCTCCAGCGCGCGGGCCACTGCCCATTCCACCAGGGACTGCTCGAAGCGTTCGCATAGCCGCAGCACCTGGATGAACTCGCGCCGTCCCTCTTTGCCGCTGCGCGCCTCCATCAGTCGTCGGATGCGATGCATCGGTTCAGCCAGCACCCAGCCATCGAGCGGCGCTGCCTGATCAAGCGCGCGGGGTTTCTGTTCTAACAGCGCCAGATAGTGCAGCGGGTTGGCAATGAAGTCCTCCCGCTCATAGCTGCGCGGATGCACTGCGATCAGCTCCCCGCCACAGATGATCGCAACCCGATCGACATAGCCTTTGATTACGACCTCCTGGTGGGCATAGGCCGTCGGCACCGAATAATCATTGGTACGATAGCGCACCAGCGACATCGACGAGGCCCGCCCCGTCACCATATGGCAGGGATCGAACGGCACCGCCGGTAGCGGCATAAAGGCCGCCAGATCAGCCACCAGCCTGTCACCGATGCTGCGCTCATGCCCGCGCAAGATGGCCTGTCGTCGCTCCATGCATTGTTCGACAAAGCGCGCGTTCAGCGCATCAAAGCTGGGCGCCTCTGGCCTCGGCACCATGAAGTGGCGCCGGGAATAACCGACCAGCCCCTCGACCTTGCCCTTGTCGTTACCCTTGCCGGGGCGCCCGAATTTGTCTTCGAACAGGTAATGGCTCTGGAGGGTCGAGAACATCCGGCTGCGCTCGCGCTTCCCGTCGCCCAGGATCTGCGCCACTGCCAGCTTGGTGTTGTCATACAGGATCGACTGCGGGATGCCGCCGAAGAAGGCAAAGGCCGCCACGTGCCCTTCGCAAAATGCCTCAGCCACCTCGGCAGGATAGGCTTTAACGAACGGCGCATCGCTGTGCGGCAGGTCCATGCAGAAATAGTGGAACCGCACCAACTTGCCGTCGATGATCCCGTCCGCCTCACCAAAATCCACCTGCGCATGCCCCGGCTTGTGGCTCAATGGTATGAACACCTCGCGGCTGCGCAACTTGGCGCCCGCCACATAGTCGCGAACAATGGTGATGCCGCCGGTGAAGCCATGTTCATCGCGCAGACGCTCGAAAATACGCGCGGCAGTGTGTCGCTGTTTGATGTGAACCTTGCGGTCATCCACCAGGATTTGGTCAATGATGTCGGTAAATCCGGACAGCTTGCGGCTGTAGGTTTGCCCGCTCCGGCCGTGCGCTGCTGGCTCTGGAAAGCACAGCATCTTGTCGACGGTCTTGCGATTGATCCCAAAATACCGGGCGGCAGCGCGACGGCTCATCCCGTCAATCAGCACGGCGCGGCGGACCTTCTGATAAAGCTCCACTCTCTTCATCCTCCACCTCCGCCCAAAAACGGAGGTCTAGCAGGACTGGCCCCTTTTTAATCCGGTGAGACTGGCCGATCCGTGGCCCCTTTTATTCCCGGTGTTCTCACCCGTGTTCGAAAGGGGGATTGTCCGTTGGAAATGAACCCAAATAGCTGAGAAGCGCACCTTTCTCCCACGTTCCAGGCTGTGAGGACTGAAACTTCCACCATGGGCAATCCTGCCCATGGAATGGAGGTAAGAATGCGTTCTCTGTCCGCTTTGAAATCCGTCACGGGAGCCGCTGCGCTGGCGGTTGCTGCGATTGCAGCCCCCGTGCTGGCCGCGCCGTCCTATCAAGAGGTCGAATGCACCGGCTCCGCCAAGCTGGTGGAGCATTCATTCATGGGGAGCAAGGAACAGGGCGGGACCATGCCGCTCCGCTTTACCGCCCGACTGTGGAACACTCGCAATGCCGTGACGATCATGCCGTCCGGCTTCGCGATTCTGCCTGCTGGCGAATATGCGTTACCGCCGGGTCTGGAGTCGCTGAGCGTCCCGTTCACAGACGATCAGGGCGTCAAGCGGACGCTTCGCTTTGCAATCACGGATACCGAGTTCAAAGGCTACGCCGTCCTTCGCGAGGTGCAGCCCAATGAGAGCGGCGGTGCAAAAGTCGGCCACGGTAGCGGCGGAATAAACCAGCCGCGGGCGGAGTAAAATCCGGCCACCTATTTCCTTTCTGCAATGACGGCAGGAGGGACAGGGGATCTACACCGTGGAACTATATCTGAAGGTTCGCCTGGCTGTCTCCGAAGGGATGACGCAGCGCCAGGCAGCAAAGCATTTCAACATATCTCGCGACAGCGTCGCCAAGATGGTGTCGTATTCGATACCGCCCGGCTATCAGCGGCGATCACCGATCCGGCGGCCGAAGCTGGATGCGTTCGTTTCGACGATCGAGCATTGGCTCGACGAGGATATGAAGGTGCCGCGCAAGCAGCGGCATACTGCCAAGCGGGTGTTCGACCGGCTGCGCGACGAATGCGGGTTCACCGGCGGCTACACGATCATCAAGGACTACATGCGCGAGCGGGATCAGCGCCGCCGGGAGGTGTTCGTGCCGCTGTCGCATCCTCCCGGCCATGCGCAGGCCGACTTTGGCGAGGCGACTGTGGTGATCGGCGGCGTCGAGCAGAAGGCGCGCTTCTTCGTGCTCGATCTTCCGCATAGCGACGGCTGCTACGTGCGGGCCTATCCGGCGGCGGTGGCCGAGGCCTGGGTCGACGGCCACATCCATGCGTTTGCCTTCTTCGGAGGCGTGCCGCAGTCGATCGTATACGACAACGACCGTTGCCTTGTGGCGAAGATCCTGCCCGACGGCACGCGCAAGCGGGCAGCGCTGTTCAGCGGTTTTTTGTCCCACTACCTGATCCGCGATCGCTATGGCCGTCCGGGAAAGGGTAATGACAAGGGGAATGTGGAGGGTCTTGTCGGATATGCCCGGCGCAACTTTATGGTGCCGATCCCGCAGTTTGCGACATGGGATGCGTTCAACGATTTTCTGGAGGAGCAGTGCCGAAAGCGCCAGCGCGATAAGCTACGCGGCGAGAACGAGACGATCGGCGAACGGCTGCAGCGCGATCTTGCCGCCATGCGTCCCTTGCCGGCGTCGCCGTTTGATGCCTGCGACCAGACCAGCGCTGTTGTGACAGCCCAATCGCTGGTGCGCTACAAAACGAACGACTATTCCGTGCCGGTTGCCTACGGTCATCAAGACGTCTGGGTCCGGGGCTATGTCGATCAGGTGGTGATCGGTTGCCGTGGTGAGATCATCGCCCGCCATCCCCGGAGCTGGGAACGGGAAGACATCGTCTTCGACCCCGTCCATTACCTGCCGCTGATCGAGCAGAAGATCAATGCGCTGGATCAGGCAGCTCCATTGCAGGGCTGGGATCTGCCGGACGAGTTCGCCACGCTGCGCCGTTTGATGGAAGGCCGCATGGCAAAGCATGGCCGGCGGGAATACGTCCAGGTTCTCCGTCTGCTGGAAAGCTTCGAGCTTGCCGACCTGCATGCGGCGGTAAGGCAGGCCCTTCAGCTCGGCGCGATCGGCTTCGATGCGGTCAAGCATCTGATCCTGTGCCGCGTAGAACGCCGACCGCCGCGATTGGACCTGTCGATCTATCCGTACCTTCCGAGGGCGACGGTCGAGAAGACCTCGGCGAAGGCGTATATGCGCCTCCTGTCGTCTGATGCGGGAGAGGCGGCATGAGCACCGAAGCACCTGACATCCTGCTCGCCCACTATCTCAAGACCCTCAAGCTGCCGACCTTCCAGCGCGAGCACCAAAAGCTGGCCCGACTCTGCGCAACCGAGGACGTCGATCACGTCGGCTACCTCTTCCGGCTTGCCGAGCGGGAGATGATCGAGCGCGATCGCCGCAAGGTCGAACGGCGGATCAAGGCGGCCAAATTCCCGGTCGTCAAAAGCCTCGACAGCTTCGACTTTGCCGCCATCCCCAAGCTCAACAAGATACAGGTGCTGGAACTGGCCAGATGTGAATGGATCGAGCGCCGCGAGAACGTCATCGCTCTCGGTCCCAGCGGCACGGGCAAGACGCATGTCGCGCTCGGCCTCGGCCTGGTCGCCTGCCAGAAAGGCTTATCCGTCGGCTTCACCACGGCGGCGGCCCTGGTCAGCGAGATGATGGAGGCTCGAGACGAGCGGCGTCTGCTCCGCTTCCAGAAGCAGATGGCCGCCTACAAGCTGCTGATCATCGACGAACTGGGCTTCGTGCCGCTCTCCAAGACCGGTGCGGAATTGCTGTTCGAGCTGATCTCCCAGCGTTACGAGCGCGGTGCCACCCTGATCACCAGCAATCTGCCTTTCGATGAATGGACCGAAACCTTGGGATCAGAACGACTGACCGGCGCACTGCTCGATCGCATCACCCACCACGTCAACATTCTCGAAATGAACGGCGACAGCTATCGTCTCGCCCAAAGCCGCGCCCGAAAGGCTGGCTGAAACCTTTCAAAAAAATCGCCGCGCCCGGCTGAGACCCCGCTCGGGCTACGCCCTCACGGCGGTCTCAGCCGGGCGCAAGGGTGGCCGACTTTTGCTCCGCCCGGTGGCCGGAAATTGCTCCGCCGTTGACATTCTTGCGGCATCGATATATTTCGATATGAATGCATTTAATTCGATATCGATATTAATCGAATAATCGGCACAGGGAGAGGTCGCATGAAGACATCCGTTCGAGGATCATTGGCGATGGCGAGTGCTGCGGCACTGGGCATGGCGCTGGTTTCGCCGGCTTACGCGCAGGCTGCGGACCCGAATCCGGACGGCATCCAGGACATCGTCGTCTATGCCCAGAAGAAGGCGCGCGGCGAGCAGCTCCAGAAAGTGCCGATGGCGATCAGCGCGATCGATTCCAAGACGATCGAGGCCTCGCACGCGATCGACATCCGCGACATCGGACGCCTCGTCCCCAACGCCCAGCTCGACGGGGTCGGCACCTTCCCCGGCTTCGCCAACTTCTTCATGCGCGGCGTCGGCGTGAGTAGCAGCGTCAGGTCGCTCGACCCGGCGGTCAACATCATCCAGGACGGGATGGTCATCGGCTACCAGGCGGGCGCCGTGCTGGACACGTTCGACACCGAGGGGGTGGAGGTGCTGCGTGGTCCGCAGGGCGTGCTGTTCGGCCGCAACGCATCGGGCGGTGCCGTCAGCCTGCGCAGCAAGCGCCCCACCGGCAAGAGCGAAGCGACGTTCAAGGTCACCCTGGGCAATGCGAACACGGTCGAGACCCGGACCGGGCTGGAGACCGCCATCGTCGAGGACAAGGTCTTCGCGCGCCTCGCGGTGCTGACCCGCAACAATGACGGCTTCTTCCACAACCGGAACAGCGGCACCTTCGTGACCGTCCCGGCCGCGACCAACGCCAACCCCACCGGGGCCGCCGCGGCGCAGCACAAGGAAGGCCGGGTCGGTGGCGCCGACGAGGTGGTCGTCAAGTCGACCTGGGTCTTCAATGTCGCCGAAGCCACGCGGTTCACGCTGCTCGGCCAGTATATCAATTTCAAGGACGGCGGCGGCGCGACCCGTTCCTTCTTCGTTCCCGGCAGCCCTCAGCGGCAGCAGCAGACCCTGTGGGGCTATACGCCTGCCGACAAGAAGTGGGGCGTCAATCTGGGCACGCCCGGCTATACCGACATCAAGGGCTTCCATATCATCGGGGAGCTGTCGCAGGACATCGGCGCCGGCACGCTCACCGCGATCGGCGCCTACCGCAAGGTCAGCTATGACTCGACGCTCAACGTCGGCGGCGATCCCTTCGACGTGCTGCTGTACCCTGACGGGGAGGAGGATGCCAAGCAAAGCAGCTTCGAGGCACGCTACAACATCACCATCGCGGACCGGTTCGACCTGCTGGTCGGCGGCTTCTACTTCAACCTGAAGGAGGATGTGTTCGAGAAGCGCCTGACCCGGCTCCCGACGACCACGCTCGACCGCTACACCGTCAACGTGTGGGACCAGGACATCAAGTCCTATGCGGCCTTCGCCAATCTCGATTTCCACATCACCCCCGAACTGACCGCATCGGCCGGCGTCCGCTACAGCAAGGACACCAAGCGGATGCACGTCCAGCCGCTGGTCAACTGCCCGGGCCAGAGCTTCGAATCCTGCGTGCTCAACTTCCTCGACGCGAAGAAGTCGTGGGACGACGTCTCGCCGCGGTTCGTGGTGAACTACAAGGTGCAGCCCAATATCATGCTCTATGCGAGCTATTCGCGCGGCTACCGCGCAGGCAACTTCAATGCCCGCGCGCCATCGGCCGGCGGTGCCGTCACCCCGGCCAATCCGGAGACGGTCGCGTCGTACGAAGTGGGCGTGAAGTCCGACCTGCTGGACAACCGCCTGCGCATCAACCTGGGCTATTATCGTCAGAAATATGACGACATCCAGCGGCTCGTCCAGTTCGCCGTTGCCGGCGAACCTCCGGCCCAGCAGCTGTTCAACGCCGCCAAGGCGACGATCCAGGGCATCGAGCTGGAAACCGCATTTGCTCCGGTCCGTGGCCTGCGCTTCGACGGATCGCTGGGCTATACCGACGCGAAATACGACTCGTTCAACAACCTGACCGGCCTGCCCGCCGGCGTCAGCGCGACGAGCCTCCGCTTCGACCGCGTGCCGAAATGGACCGCCTATATCGGCGGCAGCTACGAAACCGATCTCGGCGACGACAGCTCGCTGTCGTTCCGCACCGGCTACACCTGGCGCTCGCATGTCTACACCGACGTGCAGAACACGCCCCTGCTCGAACAGAAAGCCTATGGCCTTTGGGACGCGAACGTCACCTACGAGCGGGGCCGCTGGTCGGTGTCGTTGTTCGGCCGCAATCTGGCCAATACCGAATATGCCGAGATCAAGTCGCCGATCATCGGATACAACGCCTTTGGCGGCATGCCGCGCTATTATGGCGTCGAGTTCGGCGTCCGCTTCTGATCGCCACCGCCGAGCACTGGCGAACGATATCCGGAAGGCTGGCGGGAGGATATCCCGCCAGCCCGTCCACCCTGACGAAAGCAAGGCCCGATTGAGGCAGTTCGGCGCAGGGGCCGGCTATCCGACGACCTTCGACATCGCCTCTCGCATCAGATCGATGCAGAGCGTCGCCGCCGGCGACAAGCTGCAGCGGGCCGGGCAGGTGGCGGCGATCGGCAGATCCCTCGCCTCAACCGCGATTTCCCGCCGGTCGTCCATCCCGTCACGTTCGTGCAGCCGGACACGGGCCGCAGCGCACGACGATCATGGGACTATGGCCTGGGCCGTCGCCTCCATGATCGCCGGGCAGCCTGACCGCCCTCGCTCCACCGGCCGCCGTTCATCCCACCATATAACCGCCGTCGACGGCCATGACGTGGCCGGTCATGTAGCTCGACGCGGGACTGGCAAGGAACAGGATCGCGCTCGCGAGCTGGATCGGCTGGGCGGAACCGAGCAGCAGGCGGCCGGGCATCATGATCGGCCCCTTGGGGTCGAAGCCCATGCCGCCCTCGCGCATGCGGCGCGACCTGTCAACGCCGGGATAAAAACGGGCCAGGCACCGGTTTAAAATGGGGCCAGTTGGTTTGAACAAAAAGCCCCAAGGTTGAGGCTGGGCAGCATCGGCAGCGGGGAAGCGGCTGGAGCGGAGCGGAAGCCGATTTCCCGCTGCCGATGGCCGCCCGTTCTTAGGTCATTTATCCTCCCCCTTGTCCTTCTGGCGCTTGCGGCTGCTGGCGAGACGGAAGCTGTCACCATTCATCTCGAGAATGTGGACGTGGTGTGTCAGCCGGTCGAGCAGGGCGCCGGTCAGGCGTTCGGAGCCGAACACCGATGTCCATTCATCGAAGGGCAGATTGCTGGTGATCAGCGTGCTGCCGCGTTCATAGCGCTGGCTGAGTACCTCGAACAGCAACTCGCCGCCCACGGCGGTGAATGGTACATATCCCAACTCGTCGAGGATCAGCAGCTTTACAGATGCCAGATGCTTTTGCAGGCTGCGCAAGCGACGCTCGTCGCGAGCCTCCATCAGGTCATGGACCAACGCCGCGGCCGTTGTGAAGGCCACGCTGTGCCCTTTCTGGCACGCAGCCAGTCCTAGCGCGAGGGCGGTGTGGGTCTTACCGGTGCCGCTGGGGCCCAGCGCAATGACATTACGCCGCCGCTCGATCCATTCACCGCGCGCCAGTTCCAGAACCAAGGCCTTGTTCAGTGATGGCTGGGCTGCAAAGTCGAAGGTGTCAAAGCTCTTGGTGTGCGGGAAGCGAGCCATGCGGATACGGCGCTCCACCATCCGGCGCTCGCGATCAATCCGTTCAAGTTCGCACAGGCGCAGCAGATAGCGGGGGTAATCGGCCCGATCCTGCGCGGCCTCGAAGGCGACCTTCTCATACTCGCGCACAAAGGTGGGCAGCTTGAGCGCTTTGAGATGGTTGGCCAGTAGTACAGCGGGCGGCACGCTGGTGGGTTCGGCCTCGATGGCTGGCAGCGGCATCATGGGATCACTCATGCTGCCACTCCCGTCGCTGGAGTGCCTGCCTGCGAGAGCAGGCCCATGTAGGTGCGCGGATCGGTACGCCCGACATTCGCGCGCGGCAAATGCGGGTAAAATTGCAGATCGAGGCGCGGCACACGCTGTTCGAGGCGGGCCAGCGCGATCATCTTGATCGCATCGAAGCTGATTGCCCCCATCTCCAGCGCGCGGGCCACTGCCCATTCCACCAGGGACTGCTCGAAGCGTTCGCATAGCCGCAGCACCTGGATGAACTCGCGCCGTCCCTCTTTGCCGCTGCGCGCCTCCATCAGTCGTCGGATGCGATGCATCGGTTCAGCCAGCACCCAGCCATCGAGCGGCGCTGCCTGATCAAGCGCGCGGGGTTTCTGTTCTAACAGCGCCAGATAGTGCAGCGGGTTGGCAATGAAGTCCTCCCGCTCATAGCTGCGCGGATGCACTGCGATCAGCTCCCCGCCACAGATGATCGCAACCCGATCGACATAGCCTTTGATTACGACCTCCTGGTGGGCATAGGCCGTCGGCACCGAATAATCATTGGTACGATAGCGCACCAGCGACATCGACGAGGCCCGCCCCGTCACCATATGGCAGGGATCGAACGGCACCGCCGGTAGCGGCATAAAGGCCGCCAGATCAGCCACCAGCCTGTCACCGATGCTGCGCTCATGCCCGCGCAAGATGGCCTGTCGTCGCTCCATGCATTGTTCGACAAAGCGCGCGTTCAGCGCATCAAAGCTGGGCGCCTCTGGCCTCGGCACCATGAAGTGGCGCCGGGAATAACCGACCAGCCCCTCGACCTTGCCCTTGTCGTTACCCTTGCCGGGGCGCCCGAATTTGTCTTCGAACAGGTAATGGCTCTGGAGGGTCGAGAACATCCGGCTGCGCTCGCGCTTCCCGTCGCCCAGGATCTGCGCCACTGCCAGCTTGGTGTTGTCATACAGGATCGACTGCGGGATGCCGCCGAAGAAGGCAAAGGCCGCCACGTGCCCTTCGCAAAATGCCTCAGCCACCTCGGCAGGATAGGCTTTAACGAACGGCGCATCGCTGTGCGGCAGGTCCATGCAGAAATAGTGGAACCGCACCAACTTGCCGTCGATGATCCCGTCCGCCTCACCAAAATCCACCTGCGCATGCCCCGGCTTGTGGCTCAATGGTATGAACACCTCGCGGCTGCGCAACTTGGCGCCCGCCACATAGTCGCGAACAATGGTGATGCCGCCGGTGAAGCCATGTTCATCGCGCAGACGCTCGAAAATACGCGCGGCAGTGTGTCGCTGTTTGATGTGAACCTTGCGGTCATCCACCAGGATTTGGTCAATGATGTCGGTAAATCCGGACAGCTTGCGGCTGTAGGTTTGCCCGCTCCGGCCGTGCGCTGCTGGCTCTGGAAAGCACAGCATCTTGTCGACGGTCTTGCGATTGATCCCAAAATACCGGGCGGCAGCGCGACGGCTCATCCCGTCAATCAGCACGGCGCGGCGGACCTTCTGATAAAGCTCCACTCTCTTCATCCTCCACCTCCGCCCAAAAACGGAGGTCTAGCAGGACTGGCCCCTTTTTAATCCGGTGAGACTGGCCGATCCGTGGCCCCTTTTATTCCCGGTGTTCTCAAGAGATGTTCAACATCGCAGAGAGCTACAGGTGCTCGATCGAGACCGATGTTTACGAGATTGGAGGACAAGAGCGAGCCTGGTAGATCGCCATGTTCAATCTTTGTTCTTCAACATGGCCAAAATCGCAGCTTCGGGCCGACTGGGCCAACAAGGGCGAGGTCTGTACCTGCCCGTCGCGCGCCCTGATCCATGAGTCGATCTTCGACCGCTTCATCGAGCGCGCCGTGGCGCGCGTCGCCGCGATCCGCCAGGGCGATCCGCTCGACCCGTCGGTCCAGGTCGGCGCGCAGGCGTCGGAGGACCAGCTCCACAAGATCCTGGGCTATATCGATATCGGCAAGGCCGAGGGCGCGCAGTGTCTGGTCGGTGGCGCCAGGGCGCTGCCGGGCGGTGCGCTCGACCAGGGCTATTTCGTGCAGCCGACCGTGTTCGTGGGTCAGAACCACATGCGCATCTTCCAGGAGGAGATCTTCGGTCCCGTCCTGTCGGTCACCACGTTCAAGACGGTCGAGGAGGCGATCGCACTTGCCAATGACACCGCCTACGGTCTTGGCGCGGGCGTCTGGACCCGGAGCGGCAACACCGCCTACCGGCTCGGCCGCGCGATCGAGGCCGGGCGGGTCTGGACCAACTGCTATCATCAGTACCCCGCCCATGCCGCCTTCGGCGGATACAAGGCATCGGGCTTCGGGCGTGAAAACCACCGGATGATGCTCGATCATTATCAGCAGACCAAGAATCTGCTCGTCTCCTATGACGAGCACGCGCTCGGCCTATTCTGACCCCCCGCTTAAAAGGAGAAACGGACATGGCGAAAACCATGAAGGCGGCGGTCGTCCGCGAATTTGGCAAGCCCCTGGTCATCGAGGACGCGCCGATCCCGACGGTCGGCCCCGGGCAGGTCCTGGTCAAGATTGCGGCAACCGGCGTGTGCCATACCGACCTGCACGCGGCAGAAGGGGACTGGCCGGTCAAGCCCAACCCGCCCTTCATTCCCGGCCATGAGGGCGTCGGGCATGTCGCCGCCGTTGGTGCCGGCGTCACCCATGTGAAGGAAGGCGACCGGGTCGGTGTGCCCTGGCTCTACACCGCCTGCGGGCACTGCGTGCATTGCCTGGGTGGCTGGGAGACGCTTTGCCACGAACAGCAGAACACCGGCTATTCGGTCAATGGCAGCTTTGCCGAATATGTCCTCGCCGATCCCAACTATGTTGGTCACCTTCCCGACAATGTCGACTTCCTCGACATTGCGCCGATCCTCTGCGCGGGCGTCACCGTCTACAAGGGACTGAAGGCCACCGAGGCCCGGCCCGGCGAGTGGGTGGTCGTCTCCGGCATTGGCGGGCTCGGCCACATGGCGGTGCAATATGCCCGTGCCATGGGTCTCAATGTGGCCGCGGTCGACATCGACGATAGCAAGCTCGACCTCGCTACACGCCTTGGCGCCACACTGACGGTCAACGCGCGCAGCGAGGACCCTTCGGCAGCGCTCAAGAAAGCCATTGGCGGCGCGCACGGGGCGCTGGTGACCGCCGTTTCGCCCAAGGCGTTCCAGCAGGCGCTCGGCATGGTCCGGCGCGGCGGCACGGTCGCGCTCAACGGCCTGCCGCCGGGCGACTTCCCGCTGTCGATCTTCGACACCGTGCTGAACGGCATTACCGTGCGCGGCTCGATCGTCGGCACGCGGCTCGATCTGCTCGAGGCACTGGCGTTCGCCGGCGAGGGCAAGGTCAAGGCCACGGTCCATGCAGACAAGCTGGAGAACATCAACGACGTCTTCTCCCGCATGCATCATGGCGACATCGAGGGCCGGATCGTCCTCGACCTCGCCTGAACCCGACTTCGCGAAAGTACAGTTCATGTCTCCCTTACATATCCGGCCGATCGCGCGGCGCCGTTTCGTCCAGGGGCTGGCGATCGGCGGCGCGGTCGCCGGTTTCGCCCCGGCGCTTCTCGCGCGATCCGCACCAACCTTGCCCGCTGAGCTGAGCGGGACCGAGTTCGACCTCGAGATCGCCGAGCTGCCGGTCAACTTCACCGGCAAACGCCGTATCGCGACCGCGGTGAACGGCAGCGTGCCCGCGCCGGTCCTGCGCCTGCGCGAAGGCGACACGGTCACGCTGCGCGTACGCAACGGCCTCAAGGAGATGTCGAGCATCCATTGGCACGGCATCATCGTGCCGGCGGAGATGGACGGCGTGCCCGGCATCAGCTTTGCCGGCATCGCGCCGGGCGAGACCTTCACCTATCGCTTCGAGGTCCGCCAGAGCGGAACCTACTGGTATCACGCTCACACGCTCGCCGAGCAGACGGGACTCTATGGAGCGATCATCGTGGAGCCAAAACAGGTGCCGACGGCGCGGGCGCCCGATCGCGACTATTGCATCGTGCTCAGCGACTGGTCGGACGAGCCGCCGTTGCAGATCTTCCTCAATCTCAAGAAGCAGAGCAGCTACTATAATTTTGCGCAGCCGACCGCCGGCGATTTCCTCAAGGATGTCGGCACCATGGGCTTGGGCAAGGCGCTCGAGCGGCGGCGGATGTGGAACAGCTCGCGGATGAACCCGACCGACTACAGCGATGTCTCTGCCGCGACCTACACCTATCTGATGAACGGCGCGCCGCCCGCCGGCAACTGGACCGGTATCGCCGCGCCCGGCGAGCGCGTGCGCCTGCGCTTCGTCGGCGCGGGGACGGCGACGTTCTTCGACGTGCGGATCCCCGGGGTCGAGCTGACGGTCGTATCGACCGACGGGCAGCCGGTCGAGCCGGTCACGGTCGAGGAATTCCGGATCGGCCCGGGCGAGACCTACGACGTCGAGTTCACCATGCCCGAGGGCGGCGCCCGCACCATCTTCGCGCAGGCGATCGATCGGAGCGGCTATGCGCGTGGCACGATCGCACCGGCCCCGGGCATGGCGGCAGCCGTGCCGCCGCTCGATGCCCGGACCTGGCTCGAGCCGGTCGACATGATGGGCGCGATGGCGACGATGGGCGCAATGGGAGGCGACGCGCATGCCGGGCACGGCATGACCGAGATGCCGGCCAGGGCACGGCACGCCCGCACCGAATATGGCGCCAATACCGACATGCGCGTCGACTATCCGCGCACCAATCTCGACGATCCCGGCGCCGGGCTGCGCGGGCGCGGCTGGCGCGTGCTGACGCTGGCCGATCTGCGCACGCCGGGCGGCGATCCCGACCCGCGCGAGCCCGAGCGCGACATCGAGCTGCATCTGACGGGCAATATGGAACGGTTCATCTGGTCGCTCGACGGCATCAAGCTCAACGATTCCAGGCCGCTCCATTTCAGGCCGAACGAGCGGCTGCGCGTCACCTTCGTCAACGACACGATGATGGCGCATCCGATGCATCTGCACGGCATGTGGAGCGATGTCGAAGGCCCGGACGGCGCCTTCCAGGTCCGCAAGCATACGGTCGTGGTCCAGCCCGCCCAGCGGGTGAGCTTCCGCGTCACCGCCGACGCCATGGGCCGATGGGCCTTCCACTGCCATCTGCTCTATCACATGGCGGCCGGCATGTTCCGGGAGGTGGTGGTCGCATGATCCGGATTTTCCCCTCGCGCGGCATCGCTCTTGGCGCTGCCCTCTTCCTGGCGCCGGCGATCACGGCCCCCGCCCTCGCGCAGGATGCCTCGCCCCCGTCGCCCGCCACCACCCCTGCCCAAACGGCCACTCCCGCTCCGCACACTCCTTCCGCGCAAGGCTCTCAGGACCATGCGGGCATGGACATGCCGGGCATGGATATGACCGACACGAAGGCGTCCGGTAACGGCGCCACGATGGACATGGGCTCGATGCAGGGCGGCCAGGCCCCGCCGGACGCGCGCAACTCGGACGATTATGCCGACGGCTACCGCAACTCGACGCTGCCGGGCTATGAGATGGCCGACAAGCTCTCAATCCCCAAGATACTTGTCGATGAGCTTGAGTTCACCAGCGGCAACGAGGGTCAGGGCGTGGGCTGGACCGTGCTCGTCACCAAGGGTCAGGACAATGACAAGCTCTGGCTGCGCAGCCAGGGGCTCAAGAACTCCCGCGACCAACGTCTCGATCCGGAGAGCAGCGTCGAGGCGCTGTGGTGGCACAGCAAGAACCCGTTCTGGGGCACGCTGCTCGGGGTCAGGCAGGATCTCGGCAAGGGTGCGACCACCTGGCTGGCCGCCGGCGTCGAGGGACTGGCGCCCTATTGGTTCGACGTCCAGCTCACCGGCTATGTAGGAACCGATGGGCGTCTCGCGGCGCGCGCCAAGGCGTCCTATGAGGTCTTGTTCACCAATCGGTTGATCCTCACACCGCAGGTAGAGACCAATATCTATTCGAAGCGGTCGAGAGATCGGCAGCTTGGCAGCGGCTTCAGCAATGTCGAGCTGAGCGGACGGTTGCGCTACGAGGTGTCGCGCAAGTTCGCGCCCTATATCGGCTTCGTCTGGGAGCGTGCGTTCGATGGCACGGCGGGCTTCCGACGCCTGCGGGGCGAGGGGTCATCCGAACACCGGCTGGTGATCGGCTTGCGCGCTTGGTGGTGATACCGGCTCTCCGACGAACCGCTGACCCGCTTGTTCCCCAAGGCGAATCACACGATGGCAAGCGTGGTCAATCCTCCTTCATTGTGTTGCTGCTCGCGGCGGTGTCGGCCTCGGCAGGGCAGACGGCCATTCTCGCTTTCCTTCCGACCCTGGTCGACCCAAATCCCGGCGGGCTTTCCTCAGCGCATGATTTTCATGTCGCGAGCTTGACCGCCGTCCACCCGCTGGCAGCACTGGTGGCGGCACCGCTTTGGGGCTGGATTGCCGACCGGGTCGACTACCGCGTCATGTTGCGCACAGCGCTCATTATCCTCGCGATGGTGACTGCACCAGTTGGCCTCGTAGCTCTGCCGACTCTCTACGTTTTGCGCACGGTCGCGGGGATGGCGGCCGCCGCCATCATACCGCTTGCGCTGCTCAGTGCGAGTTTCGCCGCGGTCAGCCGTGGGGAGCAGGCGCGGCGTTTCACCTGGTTGACGGGGTCTGTATTTTTGGGAGACCTCGGCGGACCGCTTTTGGCGGAAGCCTCCGTTGCGATCATGCCCGGCGCGCCGCTCATGATCGTTGCTGCCAGCATCGGCACCGTCGCGGGGTCGCTTTGCCTTGTAAGCCTGCCAGGCCGCTGTGCGCACTGCCTCGACTCAGGAGATCCGCCGCCGCCGACAGTCTGCGCCACGGGAGTCCTATTACTCATCACGATCGCTGCGGGGGCCGGGCTTGCCGCTATGCACGTCAATCTCCTGATGACGCGCAGTGCGGTCTCGCTGAGCCGCGAGCAGATCGCCTGGATGCTCAGTCTTTGCGGATTCGGCATGCTGGCGGCGCAGATCTTTCATGCAAGGCTCGATTGGTTAGTGAAGGTTCCCGGGCGTCTTGCCGGATTGACGCTCGGTTTGCTGGCAGCGGCGCTCGTTGCCTTTCCACTCGCATCAAGCATAGCCGATATGAGCGTGTTCATCCTGGTCGCCGGTTGGAGCTCGGCGAGCCTGCGATTGGTCACAAGCTTCTGGATCAGCGGTTCTGCGGCGGCCTCAGGGGTGAGGCTTGGCCTCCAGCATTCGGCTGCCAGCATCGGGCAGGCACTGGCGCCCGTGGCGCTCGCTTTCGCCGCACCCGGCGCTCAGCCTCTCGTCCTCTGGAGCATTGCCGGCCTGTCGCTCCTGCTGCTTGTGGTCCTGCCACTAGCTTGGAAACGGCCCTCTTCAGGTGCTAATTCGTCAGGCGGATAAGGGGAGCGCGTAAATCGATATGAATCGTACCGTCCACCACTATCCAAGATGTGTTGCTGTGACAAATGAGCCCAGCCGCGGGCAAGGCCCTTGGGCGCAGCTGGGTTGGTTTCCTCTGGAAAAACGACGTGCTCGTGTCCCCACCTGGCCTCTTTAGCGTTGGCGGTCGGACGCGGTCCATTTACTCATTCGACGAGAGGCGTCTGTGACGGCCGATTGCCTCGAGGAGTAGACGGCTCCTTAGTGGTTTAGTGATCATGTGATCAAAGCCCGCGTCGGCAGCGCGGCGGGCGAGAACCTCGTCATGGAAGCCCGAAATCATGATGGAGCATCCGGACCAGCCCAGCGATCGGAGTTGGCGCAGGATCGAAAAGCCATCAATGTCCGGCATGCGATAATCAACAATCAGGCAATTGGCTCGCTTGGCACGCGAATCGGCCAAAAGCGCGCTACCACTTGTATAGCTACAGACGCAGTAGCCACGGGATCTAAGGAGAAGCTGAAGGGCACGCCGAACACCCGGGTCGTCGTCGGAGACGAGGATGGTGTAGCGCCCATCACCTTGTGTGTCAGAAAACGAAGACATCTCGCGCGACATGAGGACCTGTTGCATCACGGCAATGGCTCGCACGATGCGGCATCCTCGTCGCTACGTAGAGGGCGCAGTTATCACGTCTTGCGACCGAACCCGGCAGCAAAGGCGATCCTCAACGCCTCAGAGAGATTGCGGACCTCGAGCTTGGCCATGAGGCTGGCGCGGTGAACCTCGACCGTCCGGGATGAGCAACCCAGATCATAGGCGATCGTCTTGTTGGGCAAGCCGTTCGCCAATCCTTCCAGCACTTCCTGCTCGCGGGGGGTCAAGGCAGCAACCCGCACCTCGGCTTCCGACGATTCCAGCGCGCGAAGGTCGACATCGTCGAGACGAGCGAAAGCGCGCCTCACGGCCTCGAGCAGGGCAGCCTTCTCGAAGGGCTTTTCGAGAAAGTCAATCGCGCCGCCTTTCATAGCCTGCACAGCTACCGACACATCGCCGTGGCCGGTCAGGACGATGACCGGCATGTTGATCCCACGCGCAGCCATAGTGGTCTGGACTTGGAGACCGTCCATTTCAGGCATCCGCACATCCAAGATAACGCAGCCTACTTCAGCGGACTTCGCTGTCCTGAGAAATTCCACTCCGGAGGTGTAGGCGATGACATCATAGCCCGCGGTTTTGAGCGCGAAGCTTGCCGCCTTGCGGATGCTCTCCTCGTCGTCGACCAGATGAATGATGCGTCTATCCCCCATGTTCCTCCTCCGCCCGCGCGTGGATCAGCGTGAAGTGAAAGCACGTGCCGCCTCGGTCGGAGCGCTCCATCCAGATGCGGCCGCCATGTGCTTCGATGATCGTCCGGCAGATCGAGAGGCCAAGGCCCATGCCGTCGGCCTTCGTCGATGTGAACGCCATGAACAGTTGTTCGCGAATTTCTTCCGCGATCCCGGGGCCGGTATCCTCCACCGTAACCTCGACAAGGCCGTCGGCACGCAAACTCGTCGCGACTTTGAGGTCGCGGATCGATGATTCTGCCATGGCCTCAGCGGCGTTGCGCATCAGGTTTACGAGCACCTGCTGGATCTGCACCCTGTCGATGAGGACCGGCGTGGCTGCGGGGTCGATTGCGAAGAAGCTACGGATGCCCCGCTCGCGCGCGCCGACCAGTGCCAGTTGGCTTGCCTCGGTGATGACTTGCGGCAGGTCGTGCAAACTCTTGTCGACCTCACCGCGTGCGACGAAGTCGCGGAGGCGCCGGACGATGTGGCCAGCGCGCAGCGTCTCCTGAGCGGCATCGTCCATTACGGACCGAAGAGAGACGAATGGCTCATCATCCTGGACAGCGAGCATGTCCCGAATGGTTTCGAGATAGAGCGCCACTGCGGCGAGCGGCTGATTGAGTTCATGAGCAAGCGTGGAGGCCATCGTACCCATCGCGCTCAACCGCGAGACATGAACCAACTCCGCTTGCAGTTCCTTGAGCCTGAGCTCATCCTGCTCCTTGGCGGTGAGATCCCGGATGAACCCTGTGAAAAGCCGCTGGCCCTCTTCACCGGCCTCGCCGACCGACAACTGCATCGGGAAGGTCGAGCCGTCGCGGCGCTGACCCACAACGACGCGGCCCAGACCGATGATCCGGCGCTCGCCCGTCTGCAGATAATGCGCGATGTATTCGTCGTGCCGGTCGCGGTCGGGCTGAGGCATAAGACAGGAGACATTTTGCCCGACGAGCTCGGCTTCCGAATAGCCGAACATGCGCTGGGCAGCAGCGCTGAACGAGGTGATGACGCCGGCCTCGTCGATTATTATCATTGCATCAGGTACGGTCGCCAGGATCGATTGCAGATGCTGCTCGCGCGTTTCGTTTGAAGCCCGGACCGCCGCCTCGTCGGTGACATCCCGGCTGATGCAGGCAAAGCCTCGATGGGCGTCGTCTTCGAACAGCGCAGTGATGGTCAATCGCGCAAGGTATTCCGAGCCGTTCTCGCAGACTCGCCAGGCTTCACGCTCCAGAGTGCCTTCGCGCAGAGCGGCGTCCAAGTCGGCGCGAGGCCGTCCTGCCGTTATCTCGTCTGGCGGGTAGAACAGGTCGTGGGGCTGTCCCAGAACGCGATCGAGCGGCCAGCATTCGGCACGCTCGCCTTCTTCATTATAGCTCAGCACGATCCCGGAAGGATCGAGCAGCGTCAGGACGTGGCCGCCAGCCTGTCGCAGGAACAGCGGCGCAAGCCGCGCTACGTCGCTTGCAATCTCGTCCGCCCCGCGCCTCGTGTCGACCATCGGCCGGCTCACATACCTGGCCGGGCGCACGTATCCGGGCGTAGCCCGACCGTGCCACTCAGCGCCGCGCGAGTATGGCCTTCATCTCGTCGATTTCCTGCCGCTGCGAGCGCTTGATCGATTCGCAAAGCCGGATGACTTCCGGATCGCTGAGCTTTGCTTCCTGGCACATCAGGATCGCCCCGGAATGGTGCGGGATCATCGAGCGCAGAAAGGCCGTGTCGCCGATCGTGGTCTGGGTGCGGATGAGTGCAAAGCTGCCGAAGAAGGCGACCAGCGACGCGGCGATCAGCGCGATGTTGGCGGCCTTCGACGCGAACATGTGCCGCATGGCGAGGATCATCAGCACCACCATCGGCGCGACCATCATCAGCGTCATGTAGAGCATGTTGAGGTTGTTGTAGAAGCTGTCGAGCCCGTCGATCATGACGAACATCACCAGATACATGATGACGCCGCTGATGACGGTCTGAACGGCAAGGCTCCAATAGGCGCCCATCTTCCGGGTGTTCATGTGGGACGAATGGTCCATGGCGTATCTCCTTCGCTCGGCGCCGGCCGACCTGGGTATGAGTGTAACGCCCCGCTCTCTTGTTCGCCCCCGCCATCAGCCGTCCTGATGCTAAAACCAGAAGCGAACGCCGGCGACGAAGCTGGTGGCATGGACGTCCTCGCCCGCAAGCCTCGACAGCCGCGCCGTGTCTCCGGCTTTGCGCAGATAGGAAACGCCGATGTAAGGCGCGAACTGGCGGCTGAATTCGTAGCGCAGGCGCGCGCCGAGCTCTATGTTGACCAGCCCCGAACCGATGTCGTTCTCCGGAATATCCTGTGCGGCGAAATTGACCTCGGCGCGCGGCTGGAGGATCAGGCGCTGGGTGATGCGCTGGTCGTAATAGCCCTCGACCCGGCCCAGAACATCGCCCTTGGTCGAGAGGAACAGCGCGCCTTCGACCTCGAACATGCCAGGAGCCAGGCCCTCGACGCCGATCGTCGCGTAGGTGCGGTCGGGCCCGCGGCCGAAGTCCTGGCGGATACCGCCCTGAAGATTGAAATAGGGGTCGATGGCCCGGCTGTAGAGCACCTGCACCTCGGCGCTGTCGATGCCGCGGCCGAACTCGCCTTCGCCCTCGCTCTTGAGCCAGAGCCGGTTGATGTCGCCGCCGTAAAAGCCTTCGCCATCCCAGCGATAGCCATCGCGGCCGCTATGCGCCTGATACTCGAACAGGTTGAGCAGCATTTGCCCGAAATTGTTGCCGCCGCTATCCTTCATCATGATGTCGCGCGAGCGCGCCATCTCGCCGCCGGGAAAATCACGATCGGCGAAGTGGTCGCTTGGGGGAGGCGGCGGGGGCGCATTGCCGGCCGGAAGCGCCGTGCCGGTCATTTGCATGCCGGGCATGGCGGGCATTCCCGGCATCGTTGTCTGGCCATGCTGCGAATGGTCCATACCCGGCATCTCCGGCATCGCGGGAGACGCGGGTTGCGGCTGACCGGCCGCATCTCCCTGCGGCGCAGGACTGGCCTGGTGCTGCGAATGGTCCATCGCCGAGGTGGCGTCCGGCGCTGGTGTCTGAGCGCGCGGCCTGGCGGCGGCCTTGTCCTTCTTCTTCTCCTGCGCCGGCGCCACTTCGCCCGGCGGCGCCATGCCGGGCATGCCGTGCATCGAATGATCCTGGGCAAAGGCGGGCGCGGCAGCGAAAAGGGCGATCGCGCTCACCAGCGGCGTGAGGATGCGGGTCATTACGCGTCTCCCTTCGGACGGACGCTCACGACCCGCATCATCCCTGCATGCATGTGGTAGAGGAGATGACAGTGGAAGGCCCAGTCGCCGACCGCGTCGGCGGTGAAGTCCCAGGTCACCTTGCCGCCGGGCTGGACGATCACCGTATGCTTGCGCGGCGCATGATCGCCATGCCCCGTCACCAGCTCGAAAAAATGCCCGTGAATATGGATCGGATGCCCCATCATCGTGTCGTTGATGAGATTGACGCGCACCCGCTCGCCTTCGATGAAGGGGATCGGCTCGTGATGGTCCGACATTTTTTCGCCGTCGAACGACCACATGAACCGCTCCATGTTGCCGGTGAGGTGAATGTCGATGCTGCGGCTCGGCGCGCGCACGTCCGGATTGCGATCGAGCGCCATCAGGTCCCTGTAGACAAGCACCTTGTGGCCGACGTCGGCGAGGCCCTGGCCGGGCTCGCCGGTGCGGTCTACGGGCATCGGCGAGATGGTCTGGACGCTCGGGTCGCGCTTCACCTGCGGCGCGTTCGAGAAGTCGCGCATCTTCATCGAGCCCATCGCGTGCCCGCCATGATCCATGCCCGCCATCTGGCCATCGGCGCCCATCGCGCCGTGGTCCATGCCGGCCATCGATCCATGATCCATCCCCGAATGATCCATGCCTGCCATGGCGCTATTGTCCATGGTCGCCATCGCTGCCGCCGCGCCGGTCGCGAGGCGCGCGGACGCGTTCTTCTCGGCCGTCGGATCGACGCCCCGCATAGCGCCGCCCGACATGTCCATGCCTTCCATGCCCGGCATCGAGGACATGTCCATGCCCATGTCCTTCATGTCGGCGAGCGGCCGTTTGCGTAAGGGGGGAACCTCGCCGGCCATGCCGGCGCGCGGCGCGAGCGTGGCACGCGCCATGCCCGAGCGGTCGATCGCCTCGCCGACAAGGGTGTAGGCCTTGTCATCGCCTGGGCTGACAACGACGTCGTAGGTCTCGGCAACACCAATCTGGAACTCGTCGACGGTGACCGGCACCACATTCTGCCCGTCGGCCTGGACGATGGTCAGCGGCAGGCCGGGGATGCGGACGTTGAAGGTGGTCATCGCCGACGCATTGATGACCCGCAGCCGCACCCGTTCGCCCGGGGTGAAGAGCGCGGTCCAGTTGTCCATCGGACCATGGCCGTTGACGAGATAGGTGTAGGTGGATCCGGTCACATCGGAGATGTCGGCCGGGTCCATCCGCATCTGGCCCCAGTCGAGCCGGTCTTTGAGCGGCTGATCCTTGCCCGACAGGAGCCCGGCCAGGGTCTGGCGCTGGAAATTGAAATGGCCGGGGTTGACCTTGAGGCGCCGGAAGATCGCCTGCGGCGAGAGCGCGCTGTGATCGGCGAGCACGATGACATGCTCGCGGTCATAGGCGACCGGATCGGCACCGGCGGGATCGATGATGATCGGGCCGTAATGGCCTTCCTGTTCCTGCAGGCCTGAATGGCTGTGGTACCAGTAGGTGCCGCTTTGCACGACGGAGAACTGGTAGAGGTAGTTCGAGCCCGGCTTGATGCCCGGAAAAGACACGCCCGGCACACCGTCCATATTGGCCGGCAGGATCAGCCCGTGCCAGTGGATCGAGCTGTCCTCCTCCAGCTGATTGACGACGTTGAGCCGCACGCGCTGGCCCTCGCGCAGCCGGATCAGCGGGGCGGGGACCGTGCCGTTGAGGCCGATTGCCCGGAACTTGCGCCCGTCGATGGTCATCGACTGCCGGGCGATGGTGAGCGTGATGTCTTCGCCCGCCACGGTCGGCAGCGTCGGGCGCATCCCCGGCGAGATCGTCTGCGCCCAGGCCGGCAGCCAGGCTGACAGTGCGGCGCCACCACCGGCGAGGGCCGCTCCGCGAAGGAACTGGCGGCGGTCGAGAGCAGATATCATTCGGTTGTCTCAGCTTTAAGAAAGAGGGCGGACCTATTGGGAATACGCAGCATGGCCTCATCCCCCTCAAACTTTCTTTAATATTTCCGAAAGGCGTGCCCTAGCTCGATAGAGGCGCGTTTCGACCGCCTTCTGGCTGATCCCGAGAATTTCGGCGGTTTCAGCTTCCGATTTCTCGTCGATCGTACGCAAAATAAGCGTGTCCTTGAGGGAAGACGGCAGGGCAGCAATCGCTTTCATTGCTTGCGCGAGCTGCTGTTCGGCCCCGATCGCCTGATCGGGCAGCGGTGCGTCGTCGGCGACGCCGTCCGCCTCGCCGAGCGGTAGGGCTAGGGCAAAGAAATTTCGAACCGCTCGCCGACGCCGCCAGTCATGGCATTTGTTGATGACAATCCGGGACATCCAGACCTGGAAGGGTCGGGTTACGTCATAGCGGTTGAGTGCGGCAAAGGCCGCGACGAAGCTCGCCTGGGTGACATCCAATGCCTCATCCATAGATCCGACATGGCTGCGCACGAGCCGGTGAACCCAACCTTGATGCCGGCGGACCAGCTCGCCATAGGCCGCTTGCCGGCCTCCAAGCGCCAGAGCCGCGAGCTCCCCGTCCGAGCAGTCGGGGAGGCACGCGGTCATTCGGATTTGGCCGTCAGCGCTTTCACCACGGCGTCGTCGAATTTGTCCGTCTGATCCGGGCGCAGCACGGCCCGCATCGCGAAGATATGCTCAAGTGTTTCTTTCTGCAGCGCGCCCATGGCCTGGTGCGAGCGATCCACCGCAGTTGCGACTTGCGGGCCATAGCCATGCTCCGCTTCGATCGCTTCCGCGAGACGCGCATTGTCGGCGCGCAATTCGGCCTCCAGCGCTTGACGCCGGATCGCGTAGTTCTTCTCGATTGTCTCGAGTCGGCTGTGTTGCGCTGAATTCAGCTTCAGATCGCGATGGAGCAGCTCGTGCAGCTCATTTTCGACCGGGCGCACTGGAACCACATAGACGCGGCCAATGACAACGCCAGCGATCGCCGCGGCGAAGGTCACCAGGACGAGGAGCAGGAGCCGGCGGCGGTCGCGCATCACTGCGAGCTCAGCAGCGTCGAGGGCGCAAGCGCGAGCCGAGCATCGAAGGGCGATAGCGGTTTGGCATCAGCAGACCGTGTCGGAACTGCCGAGCCGGCAATTCCGATGAACAGCGCGGTTGCGGCCGCGATGCCGAACGTCATAGCGCCAAGGCTTGGTATGGCCCGGATGCGCGCTATTTCCGCCATGACCCGGCTTTCCAGGCCGCTGAGCCTGGGATCGAGAGGCGCATCGCGCAACCGCGAGAGCAGGTGGTCAAGTTCATCCATGGTGCTTCTCCGTCTTCATCCTTCAATACGCACGATGGTCCAGGAACCCTTGCTGTAGATTGAAAAGAATAATTGCGAGGGGTGGGGGCTCGGGCTGCGTATTGTCTCATGGGATCTACAGGAGAATGTTCCAATGCGTTTCTTTTCGCCTCTCGCAGTTATCGCCGCCGTCGGCCTGAGTGTTTCTGCTCCGGCCTACGCGCATCCCAAGCTTGTGTCCTCGACGCCCGCCGCGAACGCCAGCGTCTCGGCGCCTTCGCGTATCACGCTCACCTTCAGTGAAGGTCTGATGCCGAAGCTGTCGGGCGCCGAGATCGTGATGACCGGCATGCCCGGCATGCCCAACCACCGCATGGCGGTTACCGGCTTCAAGACGGCCGTCGAAGGCGGCAAGACGCTCGTGCTGGCGCTCGACAAGCCGCTCATGGCAGGCAGCTATCAGGTCGCCTGGCACGTCGTCTCGACCGACACGCACCGCATCCAGGGAAATCTCGCCTTTACCGTCAAGTGAAGCCATGAACGACGTGGCACTCGTCGCCGTCCGCTGGGCACTCTACGTCGATCTCGGCCTGCTGTTCGGCCTGCCGCTGTTCGCGCTCTATGCGCCTGGCGGCGGCCGGATCGTTCAGCGGCATATGCCGATGGCGGCAATGGTGGCCTGTCTCGCCTGTCTCGCCCTCTTGCTGTCGGCGCTGGGGTTCGCGTTGCAGGCTGCGGCCATGACCGGCCTGCCGCTCACCCAGCCTGATCTATCCATGGTCGCAGACCTCATCAACGGCACGTCCATGGGAACGGCGCTGAAGGCGCGTCTTGTCGCGCTTCTTGTTCTTCTGCTCTGCATCCCCTTCTATCGCCGGCAATCCCGTCCTGTCTTTATCGCGTCCACTCTGGCAGGCGCGGTCGCGCTCGCGACCCTCGCCTGGAGCGGGCATGGCGCGGCCGGCGAAGGCGAGGCGGGCTGGCTGCAACTGGGGGCCGATCTCATCCATCTGCTCGCCGCGGGCGCCTGGGTCGGCGCGCTTGCCGCATTCCTTGCGCTGGTTCTTACCAGGCTCGCAACCGATGATCTCGCCACTGAAGACATGGACCGGGTCATGCTCGCCGAGGAAGCGCTGCGGGGCTTCTCCCTCGTCGGCACGATCATCGTCGCCCTGCTGATCCTGACCGGGACGGTGAACGGCTGGTTCCTGGTCGGCCCGGGCAACATCGCGTCTCTCGGGCAGTCGACCTACGGCCTGCTGCTCATCGCCAAGCTGCTGCTCTTCGCCGGCATGCTGGGCCTGGCCGCGCTCAACCGTTACCGCCTGACCCCGGCACTGGCGCAGGCGATCGAGGAAGAGGACGCGCCCCGGGCGCAGGCGCTGTTGCGGGCGAGCCTCGTCGTCGAAGGCGGTCTTGCGATCGTCATTCTCGGGCTGGTCGCCTGGCTGGGGACACTGTCGCCACCCATGTCGATGTAGTTTATCGTTTCGAACGCCTCGCGTTGGGAGAAGTGAGAACACCGGGAATAAAAGGGGCCACGGATCGGCCAGTCTCACCGGATTAAAAAGGGGCCAGTCCTGCTAGACCTCCGTTTTTGGGCGGAGGTGGAGGATGAAGAGAGTGGAGCTTTATCAGAAGGTCCGCCGCGCCGTGCTGATTGACGGGATGAGCCGTCGCGCTGCCGCCCGGTATTTTGGGATCAATCGCAAGACCGTCGACAAGATGCTGTGCTTTCCAGAGCCAGCAGCGCACGGCCGGAGCGGGCAAACCTACAGCCGCAAGCTGTCCGGATTTACCGACATCATTGACCAAATCCTGGTGGATGACCGCAAGGTTCACATCAAACAGCGACACACTGCCGCGCGTATTTTCGAGCGTCTGCGCGATGAACATGGCTTCACCGGCGGCATCACCATTGTTCGCGACTATGTGGCGGGCGCCAAGTTGCGCAGCCGCGAGGTGTTCATACCATTGAGCCACAAGCCGGGGCATGCGCAGGTGGATTTTGGTGAGGCGGACGGGATCATCGACGGCAAGTTGGTGCGGTTCCACTATTTCTGCATGGACCTGCCGCACAGCGATGCGCCGTTCGTTAAAGCCTATCCTGCCGAGGTGGCTGAGGCATTTTGCGAAGGGCACGTGGCGGCCTTTGCCTTCTTCGGCGGCATCCCGCAGTCGATCCTGTATGACAACACCAAGCTGGCAGTGGCGCAGATCCTGGGCGACGGGAAGCGCGAGCGCAGCCGGATGTTCTCGACCCTCCAGAGCCATTACCTGTTCGAAGACAAATTCGGGCGCCCCGGCAAGGGTAACGACAAGGGCAAGGTCGAGGGGCTGGTCGGTTATTCCCGGCGCCACTTCATGGTGCCGAGGCCAGAGGCGCCCAGCTTTGATGCGCTGAACGCGCGCTTTGTCGAACAATGCATGGAGCGACGACAGGCCATCTTGCGCGGGCATGAGCGCAGCATCGGTGACAGGCTGGTGGCTGATCTGGCGGCCTTTATGCCGCTACCGGCGGTGCCGTTCGATCCCTGCCATATGGTGACGGGGCGGGCCTCGTCGATGTCGCTGGTGCGCTATCGTACCAATGATTATTCGGTGCCGACGGCCTATGCCCACCAGGAGGTCGTAATCAAAGGCTATGTCGATCGGGTTGCGATCATCTGTGGCGGGGAGCTGATCGCAGTGCATCCGCGCAGCTATGAGCGGGAGGACTTCATTGCCAACCCGCTGCACTATCTGGCGCTGTTAGAACAGAAACCCCGCGCGCTTGATCAGGCAGCGCCGCTCGATGGCTGGGTGCTGGCTGAACCGATGCATCGCATCCGACGACTGATGGAGGCGCGCAGCGGCAAAGAGGGACGGCGCGAGTTCATCCAGGTGCTGCGGCTATGCGAACGCTTCGAGCAGTCCCTGGTGGAATGGGCAGTGGCCCGCGCGCTGGAGATGGGGGCAATCAGCTTCGATGCGATCAAGATGATCGCGCTGGCCCGCCTCGAACAGCGTGTGCCGCGCCTCGATCTGCAATTTTACCCGCATTTGCCGCGCGCGAATGTCGGGCGTACCGATCCGCGCACCTACATGGGCCTGCTCTCGCAGGCAGGCACTCCAGCGACGGGAGTGGCAGCATGAGTGATCCCATGATGCCGCTGCCAGCCATCGAGGCCGAACCCACCAGCGTGCCGCCCGCTGTACTACTGGCCAACCATCTCAAAGCGCTCAAGCTGCCCACCTTTGTGCGCGAGTATGAGAAGGTCGCCTTCGAGGCCGCGCAGGATCGGGCCGATTACCCCCGCTATCTGCTGCGCCTGTGCGAACTTGAACGGATTGATCGCGAGCGCCGGATGGTGGAGCGCCGTATCCGCATGGCTCGCTTCCCGCACACCAAGAGCTTTGACACCTTCGACTTTGCAGCCCAGCCATCACTGAACAAGGCCTTGGTTCTGGAACTGGCGCGCGGTGAATGGATCGAGCGGCGGCGTAATGTCATTGCGCTGGGCCCCAGCGGCACCGGTAAGACCCACACCGCCCTCGCGCTAGGACTGGCTGCGTGCCAGAAAGGGCACAGCGTGGCCTTCACAACGGCCGCGGCGTTGGTCCATGACCTGATGGAGGCTCGCGACGAGCGTCGCTTGCGCAGCCTGCAAAAGCATCTGGCATCTGTAAAGCTGCTGATCCTCGACGAGTTGGGATATGTACCATTCACCGCCGTGGGCGGCGAGTTGCTGTTCGAGGTACTCAGCCAGCGCTATGAACGCGGCAGCACGCTGATCACCAGCAATCTGCCCTTCGATGAATGGACATCGGTGTTCGGCTCCGAACGCCTGACCGGCGCCCTGCTCGACCGGCTGACACACCACGTCCACATTCTCGAGATGAATGGTGACAGCTTCCGTCTCGCCAGCAGCCGCAAGCGCCAGAAGGACAAGGGGGAGGATAAATGACCTAAGAACGGGCGGCCATCGGCAGCGGGAAATCGGCTTCCGCTCCGCTCCAGCCGCTTCCCCGCTGCCGATGCTGCCCAGCCTCAACCTTGGGGCTTTTTGTTCAAACCAACTGGCCCCATTTTAAACCGGTGCCTGGCCCGTTTTTATCCCGGCGTTGACATCTCTGTCTGGAGAGATGCGATCTCATCATCGAGGCTGACGCCATCGGCACCCTGATCATAGGCGACGGTCAGCGTGTAATCGCAGTTCCCGGTCTTTTGCATCTGGTAATCCCGCTCCAGCATCGCCTCAATGCGCTCGCGAGCGGGCTTTCTGCCACGACCATGCTTGTTGAAGTTCTCGATGGTCAGATGCAGGGCGATGGTGACAGAAGGCGGCTTTTCCGGCAGCCCGATCCTTGAAGGAATGACGTCAAGCGCCCGATAGACGGTCATTCTTGAGATCTTGAGGTCGCGCGCGACGCTGGCCTTGCTCGCGCCGGCGGTGATCCGGCGTCGGATTTCATCGTCATCGATGTTTTTCTTCCGGCCTTTGTAGACGCCTTCGGCGCGCGCCGCCTCGATCCCGGCGCGCTGCCGGTCCTTGATGAACGTCAGTTCCATGTCCGCGACCATGCCCAGAATGGTGATCACCATCCGCCCCATGCTTCCGGCCGTCGTCACCTCCGGCTCAAGCACCCGCAATGAGGCTCCCTTCTGGTCGAGTTCATGAACCAGATTGAGAACATCGCGTGTGGAGCGACCGAGCCGATCGAGACGCAGGACGACGAGTTCGTCATCGGCGCGCAGGAACTGCATGATCGTCTCAAGCTCCGTGCGTCCAGTGCGCGATGCGCCCGAGCCTGTTTCGGAGCGGAGGATTTCACAGCCCGCTGCCTTCAACCGGGCAACCTGGATGTCGAGATCCTGGTCGATGGTGCTGACGCGGGCGTAGCCGACGCGGGTCATGGGCAAATCCGTCACATTAGGGTGGCTTTGCCCTCGTACAGTAACATTGGTGACGGAACCACCCTTTTGTGACATGTCGTATATGTCACTTCCGATCGTCACGTTCGGGTGCACCCAAATGGTGCGAGCGGAAAGGCCCCGGTCAGGCAGCAAGCCGCCCAAAATCGATCCGGCTATTCAGATCGAGGTCGAAGCGGCCATAAGGATTGACGTGGCTGTAAATCAGCGGTGTGAGGCCGCGATAATCATCCGGCGTCATCCGGCCCGTCCATTTCGGTTCCACCAGCACGCTCTGAAGCATTCGGGTGTTCACATAGACAAGCGACGCTTGCAGCAAATGTAGCGCCAGGACCGAGAGCTGCTGCTCATCGATGCGGTTAGTGGCGATCTCGCCGCCCTTGCCGAAGAAAACGAACCCATTGGCACTGTTCCAGTTTTCAACGACATTCAGGCCTTCATGAATTTCGCGGCGGAAGGACTCCTCGCGCAGATACCGGCACAGGAAGATCGTCTTGACCGCGCGGCCCAGCTCACTCAACGCCTTGTAGGTCGGGTGCATCACCTCGGAGCGGCTAAACCGGCGCAGGATCGCCTCCGGGTCGGCGGTTTTTGTCTGCATCGCGGCTGCATATTTGACCATCTCGTCATATTGCTGCTCGATCTCATCCCAGTTGATCGGACTGGAGAGGATCGGCTGCAAGTGGGGAAGCCGCGTTCGCATGCCGACATCGGGAAGAGCCAGCTTCTGGCGAGCGATCGCTTTCAGGCGGGGTGCAAGCTCAAATCCGAGAAGCCGGCAAAATGCAAAGCCAACCGCGCTTTGGCCATGACTATCAACATATTGTCGCTGGATTTCCATGTCGGTGCAATGGCGCAGCACGCCCTCGATCATGGAGGCGACCTCGGAGGAAGAGCAGCGCTTGAGCTGGGAATAGACGCATGTCGCGCGTCGTTCGACATGCCAGTAGATCATGACGCCCCGTCCACCATAACGCGCATGCCATTCCGTCATCAGGTTGCGATCCCAGGCTCCGAACTTTGTGGAATCTGACGCACAGGCCGTGCCGGCGTCCCCCCAGACTGCAGCATTGCGGATTGCCAGGGTCGCATTCGCAACCCTGGCACACGCCTCCTTGAGCGCCGCGGCATGAACGAAGCGGCGATGGACATGCAGCAGCTCTTCATAGCTGACATCGGGGGTGGCGCCGGCGATCCGCTTGAGCCCGGCATTCGTTCCCAGGCCGTAGAGGCATAGCAGGAGACGTTGATCCAGCGCGGTTTTCGGCAGTGCAACACGCGAGGCCGATGTTTCGAACGCTTCGAGAAGTCCCGTATCAAGGGCAGCCTCCTTCAGTACGTCGAGCAGCCCGGTCATCGGCCAGCGTTGGCCGATCTCGGTCTTGATCGAGGCGAGACCCCTGGGTTCGGGCAAGGGTTTGAACGGGGTGAGAGATATACGGTTCTCGCCGCGCCACAGCAGCCGAACCTTGTCGTTCCGGGGAATATTGGCATTGAGGAGCAACAGTTCCTGAGCAAGCTCTTCCCGGATGGCGCTTGAAAATGCACGCGCATCCGCCGTCAGGTTCAATCCTGTGTAATATGCTTCTCGCCGCGCATCGAAGTCCTTGGGAAGATCGTCATCGGGATTGCGGTATCGGTCCGCCCCGACAACCCAGATTTCCTTAGAACGGATGCGATCGCGCAGTTGCGCGAGGACACAAAGCTCATAACTGATCCGGTTTACGCGCCCCTCTTCATCAATGACGGAACTGCGCCATCTCGCCGGAATGACCTCGTCGACCGGCACTGCGTGCGGCGGCACGTAGCGGCATCCATCATCCACTTTGCTTCTGATCCAGTCCAGGGCCGCCAGCACCGGACGCCACACGGCGTTGTTCGACCGGAACTCCAGTGCCGAAAGCAGGCTTGGCAGCATACGGCGATAATGATTGGCCCATGACCTCCGCATCACCTTGTAGATCCGCCGATCCAAGGCGCCCTTTGCCTGGCTTTCCTTGATGATCGCCGCCAGTTTGTCCTTGCCGGCGATTGGGAAAATGACATCGCAGATGCGCCCGGATGGATCGTCGATCGAAGCGCTGGCAATCTCGACCAGGAGTCGCTCCTTGCCATAGACCCGCTCGATGTCTTTCGCGATATCGCCCACCACCTTGCGTTTCGAGCGCGATCCGATCTTATGGACCGTCTCGATCAGCAGGTCGACCATCGCATCCGTAAGCTGAGCTTCCCGCGCCATCAGATAAACGGCATAGAGCCCGAGCTGGCGCGCCGGTACATGCCGGCGCATCTCCGAGGCTTTCTCGCCGGCAACCCGGCGAACGATCTGATCGACCCATGCCTTGCCCGTGACCGATAGGAAATCTCGGGGAAGAGCAAGCCGTTGGATAAAGGCGAGTTTGGCGGTCACGCCAAGAATGTTTTCGAGCGTCGCCTGACCTGCATCCCCCTTCATCGTGTTGAAGCCGGTCGGGCCATCGGGATCGGCGAGCGAGGCTTCCAGCAAGGCGACCGCATCCGGCGCAAGCCGATCGCGGACTCGGGCCAACAGGGCCTCCAGATAGAGGTGTCGTTGCGAACGGACGAGGCGTTCCAGCTCCTTGCGCGACGGCCCATAGATACGGCGGTCGCGGCACCACAGGAAAACATGCTCGAGCATGGCATTGATCGGCTGCCCGCCCGCACAAAGATCGTCGGAAATCCACCTCGACAACGCCCTGCGATCCGTCTGCGTCATACGGCGGAACCCGAGATGCCGCAAAATCTCCGCGCAATGCCGGCGGGCGGTGCGCCCGGAAAAATCATAGTGGTTCACGGATTTGGCATCGAGACCAAGTTGCTCCGCCAGATACAAGACACCGTCGGAGGGTATCGACGCATGATCCGGCACAAAGAAGCCATGCCCGGCGAAAAATCTAAGCTGAACCGCCAATCCCAGTCGTGCCGTCTCCGCTTTGCCGGTCACGAACGCGATGTCCGAAAAACTCAGGCTCCAGGAGCCGATCAGATCCCCACTCGAAACGCCAAGGCTCATAACGCCGCTCCCTTATCGGAGCGGAACGTCGTTCCTCGCATGGGCGATCGTCAACAACAACCAGCCCGTTCCCGACGTGTTCTCCAAGATGACCAAAATCGCAGCTTCGGGCCGACTGGGCCTTGTTGAAGGCGAACAAAGTAAAGCCTTCGAGCGCCTTGTCGAAGAAGGCATCGTCCTCGTCGAGCACGTCCGCCATGAAGATGTTGGGCGACTTGCCGCCAAGCTCCATCGTCTGGGGGATCAGATGGTCCGCCGCGGCGTGCATGATCTGCTTGCCGGTGACGGTCTCGCCGGTGAACGAGACCTTGGCGATGCGCGGATTGGCGGCGATCGCCTGGCCAACGGTCCGTCCCGGGCCGGTGACGACATTGAGCACGCCGGGCGGCAGGATGTCGGCGGTGAGCTCGGCGAACATCAGCAAGGTGAGCGGCGTCTGGGATGCGGGTTTGATGACGGTGCAGTTGCCCGCCGCCAGCGCCGGCGCGATCTTCCACGCCGCCATCAGCAGCGGGAAGTTCCACGGGATGATCTGGCCGACGACGCCGAGCGGCTCGCGGAAATGATAGGCGATGGTGTCCGCATCGATCGTCGAGATGCCGCCTTCCTCCGCCCGGATGCAGCCGGCGAAGTAGCGGAAATGGTCGATCGCAAGCGGAACGTCGGCAGCACGCGTCTCGCGGATCGGCTTGCCATTGTCGATCGTCTCGGCAAGCGCCAGCAGCTCCAGATTATCCTCGAGCCGGTCGGCGACGCGATTGAGAATCCTGGCGCGCTCGGCGGGGGCGATTCTTGCCCATTGATCCTTGGCGGCGTGCGCCGCATCGAGCGCGCGCTCGACATCTTCCGGCGTCGACAGCGCGAACTCTGCGATCTGGGCACCATTGATCGGGCTCTTGTCGGCGAAATACTCGCCGCTCGCAGGAGCATTCCATCGACCACCGATGAAATTATCATAGCGGTGTCGGAAGGAGGCCGCCGCATTGATGGTCCCGATCGCCTTCTCGAACATTACCTGACTCCATCTCTATCGATGGCCTGACGGAGTAATCTCTTTGCCCGGGCGGCCTATAAGTAAGTTCCGCAGAAGGTAGTTTGGTATCGGTGTCGCGGTCTTTGAGGGTCAGACACGCCAACGGAGCCGATGAGTATTCATCGACTCCCGAACCTATTCGCGCACGCATGATCGGAATTATGCCGAGACACGCTACTCGGCTGATTCTTCTTTTGGGGAGGGCGGCGCTTGGCATTCCAATTCTGGCGTTACGCCCGGACGCGCTTTAGGCTCACCCAATCGCCTTTCTGAAGCGTCCCGTCCCTCACGCGGAAATGAGCGTAATGGTCGTCGAAAATCTGGTCGACTTCGACATGACCGACAAGGCGGCGGTGGCGCGGCGTTGCGTGATAGACTTCGAGTATCTGCCCGATGTGCGCGCCATCGGCTTTGCCCAGGCAGGCCACTGTGCCGCCCGCATCCGTACGGACGATCTTGCCGCGCATGAACAAGCTATGGCCGATACCCTGTGCGAGGAGCGGCGTGCTGCCAAAGAGCAGAAAGCCAACAGCAGCACCGACGCCAAGATGTTTTCGCATCACTGTTTCCTCTCTCACGTCAGTTGCTCGGTCCCGGCTTTGAAAGTTGGGAGCACGGGGCGACGCTGGGCATCGTCAAAGAACTGGCCCGCCGCGGGGGCGGCGGCGGGCCCTCAGCCCCGGGGGGTGTTTTATCGGGGCTGGAAACTTCACATGTCGCTCATCGGCTTGTCGGCCATGGGCTTGGCGGTCTTCTTCGCGGCCGGCTTGGCCTTCTTCATCGGCATCTTGCAGCAGCCACTCTTCGCCTTACCGGCCATGCCCGAGCCGTTCGATGCAGGCGACCCGCCGGACATGCCGGCCATCCCCGACATGCCCTGTTGATCCTGCTGGGCCGGTTGCCGCTGCTGCTTCTGCGCGCCGGCCTGATGATCCTTCATCATCTGATCGTGCATCTGCTGCCCGCCATGATCCATGCCCTGCTGGTGGGCATGGGCCGGCGCAGTCTGCGCGGGCGCGGGCGTCGACTGGGCGAGAGCGGTGCCGGCGGCGAAGGTTAGCGTCGCGAAGAGGCTGATGGTCGCCGCGCGAAATGTCGTCTGTCGCATTGAGGGTCTCCGAGTGTTCGTCCTGTTGCCCGGTCGACGTTCCGATCCCGGCAATTCCGAAGCTTCAATGCTGCTAGCGAGACGCAGTCTGTATACGTAACTTACGAATCCGCTTTGGATCGCGACAAGCATGCGCGGGATCGTGCGGGGTGGACCATGGCCCAAGTTCAAGCGAATTCATGATCCCGCTTGATGGCGGCCGGCAGCGAAGTGCAAAAGCCAATTGGCCCGCCGTGGGAGAACGGCGGGCCAAAGCTGCGGTTGAACTAGGCCACGGTCGTTGGCCGCCCAGCCTCGTGGTCGGAGCTGGCTTAATGCAGGGTCAGCAACCGCCCCGCGACCTATGCAACATGCGGGAGGCTCCGTCCTGGGTTCCCATCTCCCGCATAGCGATCCGATGGTCCTGCATCATCTCACCGTGCATCCGTACTTCGCGGTGTCGCATTCCTTGCATCTGGGCCGTGTCGGACCGAGCCGGCGCCGGCTTCGCCTTGAGCGTCTGTTCAAGGTCGGGCATGCCCGGCGGCATCCCATCGGCGAGAACTGGCCCGGCGCCGACGGCAAGGACGCCAAAGGCTGCGAGCGAAGCGATAATCGCTGCTTTCTTGCGCAAATATGATTCCTTCAAGTCTGAGTTTCAGTTCGACCGGACACATGCCCGGTCGATTCTCGCTCCCCAGGGAGCTTGCCGTTGAGATGGTATCGGCCTGGAGGTGGCAGTATACGTAATTTGCGAAGCTGGCGGTCAGCCTGCAATGTCCGCTTTAGTTCGGCTACTAGCAAAAGCTGGGCGCGGATGGCCGAAGACGGCGGCCATCAAAGCCTCCGCCTAGCCCGAGCACTGCAAAGCGACGCCGCCTGCTGCAGTTGGCGAACAGCGAAACGTAAATCGCACGCCGCTTTTGCTTCGGCGCGATCGTGGCAAGGCCCACCGCCGAACCAGCCACTCGGACTGGCCCAGGCTAAATTGTCGGAATAGACGCTCACTCGGATCGGTGCCGCAGTGATTGAACGCTCGCCTGGCTGATTATTGATCAACTTGAACCGCCCCGGGTTTGTCGGAGGCCTCGGGGTTTAAGTATGGACGCGTATCTATGCCGATCTGTTCACCGGCGACGAAAGCCAGCGCATCCGCGAAGCACTAATCAAGACGGTCGGGCAGGCGGGCTATGCAAACGAGAACATCTGGGGCGAGCAGATCGAGGATCGCGGCAGCCAGATCACATTCTCCGCGCTCGGTCAGCAAGCGCCGCTCGAGGCCAAGGACACGTGGGATCCCGATCACGCCAAGCGCAAGAGATTGCAGGCCCTGCTCCAGCCGTTGCTGCCAGGCTTTGGCATCAATATCGGCGGGGCGACATCGATCGACATCACGCGCGAAGGGATAGACAAGGCCTATGGCCTCAAGCGCCTTTCCGAGCAGACCGGCGTCGCACTCGACAAGATGATCTTCTTCGGTGACGCGATCTTCCCGGGCGGAAATGATTATCCGGCCAAGCACCTCGGGCTGGATACCGTGCAAGTCCGCGACGTTGCCGAAACCAAGTCGGTGGTTGGCGCGATCGCTGCCTGGCTAGTCTAAATGCGCTACCGCCGATACCTAACCAGTCCCGCTTTCGCGCCCGTACGACCCAGCTTCGCAGCGGTCCCACATTGTGGAGCCGACGGATCGCTTCAATCGTGCCGGAGCTGCTTGACCCCACTACGCCTGGGCGCGTTCTAGGACACTCAGCTGGCCATGTCCGCCATCATCCGACAGCTGGCGGCGCAATCCTTGCAGGTAGCCGAGCAACGCTTGATCCGCTCGCCCACGACGTGGCTCAGGCATTCCCGCGCACATCGTTCGCAGCCGTCAGCGCAGGCGCGACACAGGATGGTATGGAGGGAGGATTCGCGCAGCATCGAGTTGGCGGTCGCCTCGCACAGTTCCGCACAGTCGTTCAGCATGGCGATCAGCGACGCCGTGGCTGACGCGCCGCCTTGCTTCGTCAGCCAGGCGGCGGTCTCCAGGCACATGCGGTGCGAAGCCACGCAATCGTCGATGCAGTCCGTCATCGACATCGCCATCCCTTCCATTCGATGCTGCTGCGCCGCCGCCGGCCCAGCCAGCGTTCCAGCGGCGGCAAGGCCGGCGCCGGCCATCAGCAATTCGCGTCTCTCGATCATCATGCACCTCCCATCTGCTATCCCTTGAGCGCTGCGCCGCGTCCGGCGGCCTCAGCCGTCATAGGCGACCCATCCAACGCCGCAGCACGCGCCTTCTCCCGCGCCATCCGGGTTTCCTCCCAAGGCCAGTGGCCGTTGATCTCGACCCCAAGCGAGATGCTCAGGAAGGTCCGCACCAGCACAAGCCCGGCCAGCACGATGAGATCGTCGAGCGTCGGGTTGATCACCAGCGACTTGACGATGTCGCCGGCGACCAGAAATTCCAAACCGAGCAGGATGCTGCGGCCGAGCGCCGAGCGGAACGCGCTATAGGCCTCGGTCCGGTCGCCCGCCCTCGCCCGCCGCGCAAACAAAAAGGTTGCGAGCCCCGCGCCGACGAGGATGGTCAGCGTGCCCGCCAGTTCCAGGCCGATCACCGCAAGCCGGAAGAAGGCGCTCAGCCAGTCGGCCTCAATGGTGATCATACCAGCCTCGCTTGCGGATATTGTTGAAGCTGTCGGTGGCGTGACAGGCATAGCATTGGTCGACGCGCGCTTTCGATCCGGCTGCGCGCTGCGAGACCATGCTGAAATGCTCCATGAAGTGACTGGGTGGCGCCTTGTGGCACTCGGCGCACTGCGTCGAATTGACCGATGGATGGCGATAATTGACGATCTTCCAGCTGTCGGTCTTGTGGCAGCTCGCGCAGTCGGTGCCGAACAGGGCCTGGTGCGGATCGCGGAACGCATGGCAGCTCGCGCAATTGAGCGCGGTCTCGGGAGTCAGGCTTCTAGTGTTTGTCGACATGCCCGCCGAAGGCTGCCGCCACTTTGCCATGTCGAGCAAGGCGGCGTGATCCATGCGGATGATGCCGCGCTCTCCCTCATGTTCGACGTGGCAGGAGGTGCACTGCGTCGCTTTCGCGTGGAACTGAGTCGACTGCTTCGTCCCGAAATCCGTGCCCGCATGGCAGGTGAGACAGGTCCGGGTTTCGACGCCCTTGCCCGGCGTGTGGCAGGCCGTGCATTGGCCGGCGAAGGACTGGTGCGCGCTCGAGAGCGGGCCGGGCGAGACGAGCTGCGCCACCAGGCCGGCATCCCTCGGCGCGTCCGATCGCATCCGGATTGCGACCGCGGCGACCATCACCAGCAGGGCTGCGATGAAGACGGCGTAGGAAAGACGCTGCCAGCTCATAGCCAGCGCAGCCCGTAATAGAGCGCCGCGCCGACATGGAGCGCGAGCAGCGCGAAGATGAGACAGCCCAGCAGGATGTGCAGGATCCGCCATCGCACGAACAGGGTGTTGGTCGCCTCTTCGGCGCGGATCGCGAATTCGGTATCGGCCAGCGCTGCGGCGATCCCCGCCTTGTCCTGGGGGCGCTGGCCCGCGGACGCATCCCCGGCGACGAACAGATAGCGCTTCCAGCCCGACAGCGGCGGGGCTGCGGTATCGGCCTGCGTCGGCGCCGCCGGCTCCTCGAGGAAGGCGGCGCGAAGCGAGGCCAGTTCCGACCTGCGTCCGCGCAGCGCCCGACCAAGCTGGGCAAGCAGGTAGCGGCCGATGAAGCCGGTGATGACCGTCATCAGCAGGAGGACGGTCAGAAGCAGTCCGACCGGGCTTTCGAGCTTGTGCGCGGCGTGGACCAGACCCAGGATCGGCGCCAGCACGCCGGCATAGATGTGGATGGCGAGCAGGGTAGGCTTGCTGACGAGCCGGGAGAGCACTTTGTCGACCCAGGCGATGTGCTTGGCCGCGACATAGGGAAGCGTCAGCAGCATCAGCACGAGCGCTGCGATCCCGATGATCCCGCCAGCGAGGCTACCCGGAAAGCGGGGCGACACGTGCACGAGATAGCCGAACGGGAACAGCAGCAGGAACGCGACCAGCAGGCCGACGGCGATGTCGCTGCGTTCGCGCATCAGGCTTCGACCACGAGCGGCGTGCCCGTCCCCTTCGCCTGGCACGCCAGCACATAGCCCTGCGCCTTGTCGGCGGGCGCAAGGCCGGACTCGACCTCCATCGTCACCTCGCCCTGCAACAGCTTGACCACGCAGGCGCCGCATGTGCCCGCACGGCAAGCATAGGGGATCTCGACGCCCGCGCCCTCGGCCGCCTCGAGCACGGTCTCGTCCGCGGGCAAGGCCGCCGACACGCCCGACACGGAGAAGGTCACCGTGCTCGGCGCCACCTCAACAGTCGGGGACGCCTTATCCGCTGGCGCGGGCGCGGGCTTGACCTCGAGACCCTCGGGGTCGGCCGGCAGCGAGGCCGGACCGAACGCCTCGGTGTGCAGCTGCGCTTCGGGGACGCCGAGCTCCGCCAGCACGCCGCGCATCGCGCCCATCATCGCCGGCGGGCCGCACATATGGATCCGCCGGCTCGCGATCTCCGGCACCGCGGCCAGGATCATCTCGCGGGTGATCGGCCCTTCGGGGCCCATCCAGACGGTGCCGGGCGCGCGCTGCATCGCGGCGACGACATGGAGGTTGGGAAAACGGCGTTCGAGCCGCTCGAGTTCGTCGCGGAACACGAATTCCTCGGTCGACCGTGCGCCGTAGAAGAAGAAGATATCGCCCTTCCACGCGGTGTCGGTGAGATAGCGCAGCACCGACATCATCGGTGTGATGCCGACCCCGCCCGCGATCAGCACGATGCTCTCGGCATCCGTTCCCGTGAAGGTGAAGGCGCCGAACGGTCCGCTGACCTTCAGCAGATCGTCGGCGACGACCTTGTCGTGCAGGTGTCGCGAGACCACGCCCTGCTCCTCGCGCTTAACCGTCAGCTCTACATAGGCCCGCTGAGTCGGCGAAGAGGCGATCGTGTAGGAACGGCGCGCGGTCTTGCCCGCTTCGGGCTCTACCTCGACCTGCAGGAACTGGCCCGGCAGGAAGTCGAACGGCAGCCGGTCGGCACTCGGGTCCGCAAGGCGGAACGTCAGGACCGTCGGCGTCTCTCGTACGATCTGGACCACGCGCAGCTGCCCTGCCCAGCTTTTGGGCTTGCGCAGCGAAGCCCCGGCGGGCGCGGCGGCATTGCTCGGCGCGAGGCCTGCGCTGTCGGCAATGGGTGCAGGCGCGGGCGGGAGCTTCGCAGTGGGGGGAGCAGCCGTCGGCTCCGGCTTTGCCGACGCCTTGCCGCTGGCGACCGCACCGGCGATCACCGCGATACGCCGAAGGCGGAAGATCTGTAGCGCGATCAGCGTCGCGCTGACCAGTCCCAGGAACAGCATGAGAAGGAGGTGCGAGGGCGAGATGCCGAACCAGTGATCGGCATGGCCGGGCGCGGCCTGGTCGATGTCAAGCTGATCGCGAAACCAGGAGAGGGCGACCTCGCGCGGCGGCTGGAGCCCCCCGATCGCGGCCTGTGCGGCAGAGCCAGCGCGGAACAGGTCCGTGCCCTCGCGCATACGCTGAGCTGCATTCAGCCGGGCCGAGATCGTCGTTGCGCGCGCGCCTTCGGCGGATGCGGCATTGATCAATGCCAGGCCTGTGCTCACCCGGTCGCGGGCCTGCGCCGCGACACGCTGCCGGGCGGCTTCATCGAGCACCGGAAAGGCGAGCAGCTGGGAGAAGAAGGCCGCACGGCGAGAGTCGTGGCCGTGCTCATTTTCCCCCTCGCCGTTGATCATGCGATCCATCATGGGGTTCATCATCTTCGCCATGTCGGACGAACCCGGCGCCGAGGGGGCGGACATCGCCCCGTCGGCCGACATCGAGGCGTCGCCTCCGCCGCCATGGTGGGCGGCATGATCCTCGCCCTCCTGCGCCTGGGCGCTCGCGGACAGGCTCAGGGCGAGCGCGAGCCAAAGGCTCCAGCGGCGAAGGCCCATCCGGTTACGCATCCTCTCTTCCCTTTTTTTTCTTGCGCCCTACATGTCCTTCATCGGCATCGCTGAATTCGTCGGCGCCGGATCGGGCGCCGGAGCGCTCTGGTTCGCGCCGCCGGCGCGCATTGCATCATGGTCCATGGCCTGCCGATGATGGCGTTCCATCGCTTCATGATCGTCCCGGGGATAGTCGCTGTTCGCGTCGGTCGGGGCGTCGCTGCCATTATCGGTCACGACGGCGGGGAGTACGGCGGAGTCGGTCGCTGCGTTGCTCGCTGCAGGCAAGGTCTGTTCGCTCTTGCGGTCACACGCCGACAAGGCGAGCGCGGCCGTCAGCACGAAGCTCCATCCGATCGTGCGAGGCAGCAGATTGTCTTTGAGGTTCATGGTGCTTCTCCTCTTGAAGGAAAGACGTAGTGGCTATGTGTCACCCGGATGAATTCATTGAGCGTCGTGCAGAATCTGTTGGCAGCGCTCGTGTGACAAGTTCATGGGATTACGCCCCTGCCCTTTCATCTCGTTGTGGTCGTGAAGCGTCTGCAGGCCCATCTGCCCTTCCATGGCCCTGCAGCTTTCAATCTGCGCCGATGTGGGCGGCGTCGTTACGCAAGCCGCAAGGAACATTATTGGCGCTGCTGCGACGAAAATACATGTCTTCATGGTGCTCCCTTCCTGATAACGGTTACTGCTCCCGCAGCGATTTTTCCTTGATTGCTTCGTCGCGGCGCGAACTACGTTTCGCCGCGAGATAGACGAGAATGGGACAGTCGGACGCCGGAACTTCGCCAGGGCACTCCTCAGCGAGCTCGCGAAGGATATCCCGAATATGCGAGAGTCGTCTGACGCGGCTTTCCGCTTCGCTGATCTTGGCAAGCGTAATCTCAAGGACGGCTGCCGCGGTTGCGGTATCCGAAGCCTGGAGTGTGAGGAGCTGCCGCGACTGCTCCAGCGTGAAGCCGAGTTCCTGAGCAGAGCGGATGAAGTTGAGCCGATCCAGGTCGGCATCCCCGTAAAGGCGGTAGCCAGCGGCAGTCCGATCCGGCGCAGGGAGCAGTCCGCTCCGTTCATAATATCGGATCGTATCACGTCCCACGCCCGCCGCCGCGGCGAGCTCGCCAATCTTAAAGGTGCCCATGACATCCGCTCGATCTTGCAGGTTGGACCGTGGTCCAGGGTCAAGAAGAATTGCGGCCCTTTTTCTTCCCGGTTGCAGAGCAATCGCTGCTCCGCGGCGACTACGTACCTGCCCCGATGGTGGAACACCTGCCAGGGACAGGCCGCAGTGCGAGAAGGCAAGGACTCGTTAGTCCCTACGAAGCTCAACGATGTCATGCTTCGCGGGTTTGCCGTCGGCCACGCTGACATGGGCAAAGTGATCGTCGTAGATATGATCGACCCTCACATGACCCACGAATTGCCGGCGGAACGCGGGTCCCGTCCCCTTGTAAGAGCCGCCCGGTACGGGGACGTTCCGATACACGTCGAGAACCTGACCGACTTCCGCACCATCGGCTTTACCGATGCATACAACCGGGCCACCTTCATCAATACCCACGATCGAACCGCGCATGAACCATGTGTGGCCAATTCCTTGCGCGCCCGCCGGGACTGCCGATAGCAGAGCCAACCCCGCTGCTGCTGCAAGCATCACTGCTTTCATATCGAACTCCTGTCTTAGCTTGGTGCAAACCCATAAGCCGCCGCCGGCAATGCCGTTCTCACAGCTTTGGACGGTTCAGCCCCGGCCACAGCTCGGGCCGGCGCCGAGAACGTGTCAGTTGCTGCGGCGCAGTTCGACGATGTCATGCTTGGCCGGCGCCCCGTCCTTGACCGAGACATGCGCGAAGTGATCGTCGTAGATGTGGTCGACGGTCACGTGGCCGATGAGCTGCCGATGATAGGTCGGCGCCACGCCTTTCGAAGGACCGGGGTGATTGATAACCCGATAGACTTCAAGCGTCTGCCCGACCTCAACGCCGTCGGCCTTGCCGATGCAGACGATCGTTCCGTTGGTATCGGTTCCGACGATCGAACCGCGCATGAACCAGGTGTGACCGATACCCTGTGCCAATACCGGCGAAGCACTGAGCATCGAGATGCCTGCCAGCGCAACCATGATGGACTTCTTCATCATCGTCTTGACTCCTTGAAAAAGTGTTGGAAGCTGCCGCTCGATTTCTCGAGGGGAAGATTTTGTTTTTTCGCCAACAGGACTATGGTCCCGGGTCCCAGCTCGGTATACGTAGTGTTCGCAGCCATCGGTCTATTTGGTGACCGCGCCGTAAAGCAGGCTCAGATGTGCCCGCCCTCTACAGCCGATAGGAGAGGCCCGCTTCCAATAGATGGTCGCAAGGCCGTTCAGATCTGGTTAAAATCATCCGTGTGGATGAGCCGTTGTTCCACCGCCAACTGCCCGGAAGTCGCATCACTGTCGATGATCGATCCACGCGTGAAGAACGCGTCACCGATGCCGCTTTACAGCGCGACGCCCACAAGTGTCGGATACGAGGGCCGGCTGCGTGCCTGGCGAATAAGGGGCGAATGCGAAGACAACACGGGAATTTATGTTTCCACCTTCGGCAGGTCGCGGGATTGAGGACCGGGACATGGCAACTCTACGATTCCCGGGGGGCTCCGCATCATGGATTGGAGCGAGCATGAGAACCTCAATACGCCCTGGCTCGCCACCTTCGCCTTTGGCGGATTGTTGATCGCCTTCGCCGACGTTGTGCTGCTGTTTCTGCGCTGGCCTCGCGACGGCGGGAAAATCGGTGGCTATCGATGCGTGGATCGACAGAGTGGTTCGGGCGCCGGACGTTCGCACATCCATGACACACATTCGGTGCCCGATACCAGATGAGGTCATCAGCCGATCGACCTACTTCTTGTTCTTCCTCATCATCTTCCGGCAGTCGGCATGCTGACGATTCATCGGAGTCTGAGCAATCGTGCCCTTTTCCTCCGCGTGGCTGTGCAGTTGGTTGGTCCCCATGGACTTCTCCATCGCATCGCAATGTTCGGACTTGTCGTGCTTGGCATGCTTGGCCGTCTCGGCCGCAACGTGTGCCTGGGCGACCGG